>DATKAF010000265.1:0-11304 GCA_035498395.1 Anaerolineales bacterium | reverse complement strand
GCGGGTGCGGTGAATAGGACCTTCAGGTGCGCCAGCATCGTTTGCCGTCTGTGGGGAGGGGTGCAATACCGTTTGTAGCCGAGCCGCATGCGGCAGAGCAGCGAGATTCCGTTAACTTTGAAGTCGTGGTACTCGTGTCCGCCATGCCGGAGACCTCCGGCCGCCCGTCCATGCTGAGTACGCGCAGGCCGGCAGTCTGCATAAATGATAATTCCATCGGGCGGCGAGCTAAATTGAATGTTAATTGCAGTCTCGGAGATCTCCGGCCAGCCCCGTCGATCGCTCGAACGGGCGATTCCAGAACAAAAGACCGTGAAAAACCGTTGAAACAGGCAGAAATGCCGCCGTCAGGCCGCCCGAGATTCTCCTCCGTTACTGGACATCGCATGACCAAAAACAATCGTAAGCCACGGTCACTTCTCATCGCCAACCCTGGTGCAGGCCAGGTGCTGAAGCGGGCATCCCTCATCGCAGAGGTTGCCCACTGCCTCATGGAGTGCGGGCTTGATGTCGATGTCGCGCTGGCGCGCCCGACCGATGAGGCAGCTCGTGCCGCGCGCAAGGGTGTGAAGCGCGGCTACGATGTGATCGTTGCCATGGGAGGTGACGGGACCATCGGCGGCGTCATACGCGGCATGGTGGGCTCCAAATCCCGCCTCGGCCTCATCCCGGCCGGCACCCAGAACGATTTTGCGCGCTCCCTCGGCATACCGGAGGACCTCCAGACGGCCTGTGAGCTGATCGCTGCGGGCAAAGCTCGCAAGGTGGACCTGGGACGGCTCCGCACCAGAAAGACCGATCGCTTCGACTTCTTCATGGTCACCACCATCGGCATTGCCTCCACCGTTTTCCCGATGGTCAAGGACGTTCCGGACGGAGAATACGCCCACATCCCCGATTCATTGAAGACGTTGCTCCGGTTCGATCCAACGCCAAAGGTGTTCCTGACCCTTGACGACCGCCCCGAGATCGAGGTCGAGACAATGCTCGTCACCGTCACGAACACGCCTCTGATCGGCTTGCACAACCTGGTCGCGCCGGATTCGTCGCTTCAGGATGGCCTTCTGGACATCTCTGTGTACCCGGGCTTCAGCAAGGCGGACCTGCTCGCGTATTTTGCCAGGACAGTAGAAGAGACATCGGCTGCCGACAAAAATATCCAGCGCTACCGGGCCCGCAAGATCAAGATTCGGACGTCGCCAAAGCTTGATATCGCATCCGAGGGCTTGATGATGGGCAAAGGTACAGCCTGGATCAAGGCCCTGCCCGGCGCCATCCGGGTCATTGCTCCCGAACCCGGTATGGGAGCAGAGAAGCCGCTGGAAGAGGTAGTAGCCAAGCATCCCGAGCCGGCAGAAGCGGCTTAGCGGCAGCAGGTGAGCCGGGAAAACGGCTAAGCGCGAGCTCCCTGCCTTGATAATCTATGGGTTTGAAAGAACAACCGGGGAATGCGACGGAGCTTCTCCCACGCGCTCAGGGATGCGCGGCTGCTGAAAACATCATAGTCATTTCGCTCGATGACATCGAGAATACCGCGGTATAGGTCGGCGGCAGCAGCGATCGCAAGCTGCCCGTCGGGGTCGAGCATGGAAATGCCCGGCTCCGATTCCGCGTAGAGGCTTCGCGTACGCTCGATCTGGAAGCGCATGAACTCGCGCCAACCGGGGTTCACCCGCCCCGAGCTCAAATCAGCTTCGTCGATCCCGAATGAACGCATCTCTTCCCGGGGCAGGTATACGCGGCCATTGCGATAGTCCTCGCCTACATCCCGCAGGATGTTGGTCATCTGCAGCGCAACCCCGAGCTTGATCGCGTACGGGATGGCCTCCCTGGACTGAAAGCCTACGATGTACATGCTCATCAGGCCCACGGTCGAGGCAACGCCGTAGCAGTACATGCTCAGGTCCTCGAACGTTTCGTATCGGCGGGTCGTGAGGTCGCGAGCCACGCCGTCGATCAGCTGGATCGCGTAGTGGCGGGGGATATGGCAGCGTGCCAGTGTGTCCGTCCACGCAACGGCAACCGCATCGTCATCAGGCGGGCAGGCATCATACTTGCACAGTTCCCGCCATCGATCCAACTGATCCGCGCGGTCCCCAGCATCCGAGGCATCGACCACATCATCCACCGTGCGACAGAACGCGTACAGGGCGCGGACGGCCTGCCGCTTGGGCTCGGGTAGCAGCTGAGACGCAAGGTGGAAGGACTTGCTATGCCTGGCTGTGATAATCGCGCACTGCCGGTAAGCAGCCCCCAGGCTGGCATCCGCTGCCCAGTAAGAGACTACAGGTCGGCGTGGCAGATGAGGCTGATCACCAGCCAGCGCCAGCAAATTCTTTTCCCAATGTGATTGCATGGTGATTCTCCTGTCTCGTGTGCTCGTCCCGGTTCATACTGGAGCATTGTACGGGCCTGTCTCAATTTGTCAAGGTTTTGTTTACATATTTTCCAGAAACCTTGACAAAACTTTGACGGTTTGTATAATAGCCCATCAGGAGAACAGATGGATCAACAACCTACTGCAATCGTCATTGGCGCGGGGCTGGGCGGCATTGCGACCGCCGCCCGGTTGGCCCGCAGCGGCTTTTCGGTGACCGTGCTGGAGAAAAACGAACTGCCTGGCGGCCGGGCAAGCCAGATCGTCAGAGACGGCCACCGGTTCGACGTGGGGCCCACCCTCTTCCTCATGCCGGAGGTCTGGGAAGACACCTACGCCGCTCTCGGAGAGAATCTGGCCGATCACCTCGACCTCCAGCGCATCGACCCGACTTACACGGTGCATTTCGAGGATGGCCTGCGACTGCAACTGACATCCAACCTGGGTGTCATGCAGAAACAGCTGGAAGCTGTGGAGAAGACAGCCTTCACGGGTTTCCTGAGCTACATCGCCGAGGGCAGCCGCCACTACAAGCTCTCGGTGGAAAAGTTCCTCGGGCGGAATTTCCGCAATATCTTCGAGTACTTCAGCCTCAGGAATCTCCCGCTCATCTTCCAGCTGAAGGCTCTCGCAAAGCACTATGCCAACACCGGCCGGTTCTTCAAGGATGAGCGGCTTAAGGCCGTATTCACCTTCCAGAACATGTACCTTGGGCTGAGCCCTTTCGATGCACCAGCCACCTATTCCCTGCTTCAGTACACCGAGCTGGCAGAAGGCGTCTGGTATCCCATGGGCGGCATGTATCGAGCAGTTGAAAGCCTCGTTGGAATCGCAGAGAAGCTCGGCGTCAAGTTCCTCTACAATTCAGCCGTGCGCGAGATCAAGGTGGACGGCTCCCGAGTACGAAGCGTGATCACCGATGATGGCCGAGAACTATTCGCCGACATCTTCGTCGGGAACGCCGACCTGCCGTACATTTACAAGGAGCTGCTGCCTGAGGGCCGCCAATCGCGGCAGCTGGAGGACAAGCGCTACACCTGTTCCACCATCATGTTCTACTGGGCCGTAGACAAGCGGTACCCGCAGCTCGCTCACCATAACGTGTTTCTCGGCGGCGACTACCGCGCATCCTTCGACCGGATCTTCAAGGACAATGACCTGCCCGACGAGCCCAGTTTCTATGTTCACGCCCCGGCGCGAACGGATCCAGCCGCAGCGCCGGACGGGCAGGACACGCTCTATGTCCTCGTCCCCGTCGGCCACCTGGACAGCTCCCAGCCCCAGGACTGGGATGAAAGGGTGCAGCGGGCGCGCCGCACGGTAATCGGAAGGCTGGCCCACGAAATGGGCATCCACGACCTTGAGCAGCACATAAAGTTTGAAACGATATATCAACCGGAGACGTGGAAGCAGCGATTCAACCTGGCAAAGGGCGCGGCCTTTGGGCTAAGTCATAACTTCATGCAAGTCGGTTACCTGCGTCCCAAGAACCGGCATCCGCGGTATGGAAATCTCTATTTTGCCGGGGCGTCCACCCATCCGGGCACCGGTCTGCCCATTGTCCTCCTCTCCGCAAGGCTCACCACCCAACGTATACTTGAGGAATGGAAATTTGCAGCCGTTCCCCGGCGGAGTGAGAACCCGCGGAGCACGGTCACCATGAAGGATGGCTATGGCGCTGAATAGCTCCCCGATCTACAATCTGGGCGCTGTGCTCAAGGAGACGGGCATGGCTGCTGACACACTGCGTGCCTGGGAGCGCCGCTACGGCGTCCCAATGCCCCAGCGCACTCCTGGCGGTCACCGCCTTTATTCAGAGCGGGATATCCAGCTTATCAAGTGGCTCCAGGGCCGGCAGGCGGAAGGCATGGCAATTTCAAGGGCGGTACGAAGGTGGAACGAGCTGGTCGCGTCCGGGAGCGATCCTCTAGCACATCTTGGATCTGTGGGACACCCTTCGCAGCAGTTCAACAGCCTGTCTGCGCTGCGAGAGCAGTGGCTGGCAGCTTGCCTGAAATTCGATGAGGTTACGACAGAGCAGATACTCAACCAGGCCTATGCCCAGCACTCCGTAGAAGTCGTCACTAGAGAGGTGATCGAGCGTGCGCTGCACGAGGTGGGAGAACTATGGGTGCGCGGGCAGGCCTCCGTGCAGCAGGAACACTTCCTGTCGGCCCTGACCATGCGGCGGCTGGATGCGCTGATCAGTGCCGCGCCGCCGCCGGACCCGGCCCCACTGATCGTCCTGGCTTGCGCCGAAGGCGAGCCTCACTCCCTGCCCCTTCTCCACATGAACCTCCTTCTGCGAAGGCGGCGGCGCAAGGTTGTGTTCCTTGGCGCCGACGTGCCGAGCGCAGAAATCGCAGATACGGCGCGCAGTCTGAACGCTGCCATCGTTGTGCTTTGTGCTCAGCAACTTGTCACAGCGGTGTCGCTGAGAGACGAGGCGGTCTTGCTGGCAAAGAAGCGCATTCCTGTTGCGTACGGCGGCCGGATCTTCTCATTTCAGCCCAACCTGCAGCAGCATGTAGCCGGCACGTATTTGGGCGGCACGATTGCCGAAGCCGTGGACCGCATCGAGCAAATGATCAGTGAGCCGCCTCCGGCCAACCACCGTATACCGCTAATATCGAATGAGCAGGCCGTGGCGTTCCGGGAGGCCCGTGCCCGCATTGAGTTCTATGTGCACCAGCATTTTGCCAAGAGCCCGTTTCCCAGCCGGCTGCTCACCATTGCAAACAACTACTTTGGCCCGGCGCTTGCCGCTGCACTCGACCTCGGCAACATTGCTTATATCGAAGCCGACATGGAGTGGATCCAGACTTTGCTAGCCGGACACGGCCTCCGCCTCAACCTCTTGCGCGACTATCTGCTCGCCTACGCGGACGCTGTCCGTAAGGTCATGGGAGTTCACTCAGCTGCCATCAGCGGCTGGATGCGCAATTATGCGGCTCAAGTACAAGCCGGAGCCTGACGGTTATGTCCGATTCAATAAAAGACCAGGTCGTTGTAATCACCGGTTCTACGCGCGGTTTCGGAAACGCCATTGCGCGCTCGATGCTCCGGGCAGGCGCCAGGGTCGTCATCAGCGGCCGAAAGCAGGAATCCGTTGATCAGGCCGTGGTATCGCTCCAGAACCTGGGGCAGGTGTACGGGTTCGTGTGCGATGTGCGGGAAGAGCAACAGGTTTACGCGCTGGTGAAGGCTGCGGTTGAACAATTCGGTCATATCGACATCTGGATCAATAATGCCGGCTCGTCATCCTCAGCCGGCAGGATCATCGATTCACCGCCTCAGGGCGCGCTCGATACGTTCCTGACCAATGATATGGGAAGTCTGTATGGGACACAGGCAGCCATGCAATTAATGCTCGAGCGCGGCCAGGGCACGCTTGTGAACATCTATGGGCACGGCTCCTTCCTGCGACCAGCCTCTCCCACAGGCCTGTATGGGGCCAGCAAGGCATGGCTCACATCCTACACCCGAACATTGGCAAAGGAGCTGGACGGGACAGCCGTGCGCATTGTGGGCTTTAGCCCTGGCATGCTGCTGACGGATATGCTCACGACCCCCACCGTCATTGGTGACCACGGCCATGAGATGCTGAATAACTACGCCTTCGTTTTGCGTTTTCTGGCCGGCCC
Source organism: Anaerolineales bacterium (assembly GCA_035498395.1). Classification (GTDB taxonomy): domain Bacteria; phylum Chloroflexota; class Anaerolineae; order Anaerolineales; family Villigracilaceae; genus Fen-1038. The sequence continues at coordinate 5,283 of DATKAF010000265.1, read as the reverse complement.
GGCGGATAAAGCCGCAGACCAGCTCGTCTCCTTCCTTGAGAAGAATCGGAAGCCGTTCGCGGAGGTCCGCCTGTTCAAGCCGTGGACACCGCTGTTCGGCCTGCTACGCGTCGGATGGGAAAACCTCACGCACACCGGCCAGACGCCTGAGTTCGAACTCAAAGAAGAACCGGCATACAAGCCCCATTTCTAGAAGGATTGCATGACATCTATTTGGTGGATTCGGCGGGATTTGCGCCTGCACGATCAGCCGACGCTGCACGCTGCGTCAGCGAACGGGGACGTCCTGCCCCTATTTATCCTGGACCCGTTCCTGCTGAACAAAACCCCTGCGCGGCGCCAGACGTTTCTCTTCGAAGGACTGCGCAGGCTTGCTGCTGACTTGATGAAACGCGGCGCGACTCTGGTCATACGCCGCGGCAACCCGGGAGAAGTACTGACCCAGCTGCTCGCAGAGACCAACGCCACAGCAGTATATGCCGAGGAGGACTACACGCCATATGCGCGCCGCCGTGACAGGGAGATCGCGCGAGCAGTGGACCTTCGACTGATCCACGGACAGAGCGTCTTCCATCCACGGGCTGTCTGCAAGGCTGATGGGACACCGTACGTTGTCTTCGCCGCTTATGCCCGTTCATGGAGGTCCCTCTTACCCGAGCATCTGCCCCTTCTGCCTGCTCCGGTCAAGATCGACATGCCACCTGGCATAGCATCCGACCCGCTCCCGGAACTGCCGCCTCTCAACGGCTTTCCTGCCGGTGAAGCAGAAGGACAAGCTCGATTAACCCGATTCTGCGAGTCGCACATCGGATCGTACGCAGACCAGCGCGACCGGATGGCACTGGAAGGTACTTCAACGCTCTCGCCTTACTTGCGGTTCGGAATGCTATCCCTCAGAACAGCGGTAGCAGCAGCCATCGAAGCCGGGCAGCTCGCCACGAGCGCCTTTGCAAGGCAGAGCGCGGAGAAGTGGCTAAGTGAACTGACCTGGCGCGAATTCTATATCCAGGTCATGTTCCACTTTCCGCACGTGAAAACAGGTGCCTTTCAAAAGCAGCTTTCGTCCATCCACTGGCGAAATGATCGAACCGAATTCCAGGCCTGGAAAGAAGGCTGCACCGGTGTGCCCGTTGTAGATGCCGCGATGCGGCAGCTCAAGCAAACGGGATGGATGCATAACCGCGCTCGTATGATCGCCGCCTCGTACCTAGTAAAGGAGCTGCTCATCGATTGGCGGTGGGGTGAGCGTTGGTTTATGGATAACCTGATAGATGGCGACCCGGCCGCGAACAACGGCGGCTGGCAGTGGACCGCTGGCACCGGCACGGATGCCGTGCCTTACTTTCGCATCTTCAACCCGGTTCTGCAAGGCCGCAAGTTCGATCCGCACGGCGAATACGTCCGCCGCTGGGTGCCCGAATTGGCACTTTTGCCGGACAAGCTGATACATGCGCCGTGGGAGCAAGGTGTTGTAGTGCCTGGTTACCCTGCTCATCCCCTAGTGGACCATAAGCAGGCCATTGAGCGCACGCGCCGCGCCTATAAAACCGCAAAGAGATATTACTCTTCAATGGAGTCTCATGAATAAGAAGCAACTTTCCTCAATCATCCTCGTCGTATTCATCGACTTGCTGGGATTTAGCCTGATCCTGCCACTTCTGCCCTACTATGCAGAGACGTTCAAAGCATCAGCCATCGTCACCGGGATGCTGGTTGCCTCGTATGCGATGGCGCAGCTTATCGGCGCGCCGATTCTCGGGCGCCTGTCAGATCGCTTTGGGCGCCGCCCGATCCTATTGCTGTCCATCTTTGGCACCTTTCTGGGCTTCCTGCTGCTCGGGTTTGCGAATGCCCTCTGGATGCTTTTTGCCAGCCGCATCATAGACGGCTTGACGGGCGGCAACCTGTCGATCGCCCAGGCCTACATCTCAGATGTGACGGATGCAAAGAACCGCGCCAAGGGCCTGGGGATGATCGGCGCAGCGTTCGGTGTGGGCTTTATTATTGGTCCAGCCGTAGGAGGGCTGCTCAGCAGGTGGGGGTATTCGGTTCCGGCGTTTGCGGCGGCTGCTCTTTCGCTCATCAACCTGGCGCTTGTGTATTTCTGGCTTCCGGAGTCTCTGCCAGCCGAGCAACGAGGTGCAGCCGATCCAAAACGCCGCGCCATTACGCTGTCGGCTTTCGTCGCCGCTCTCCGAAGGCCATTCACCGGGTCATTACTGATCACGCGCTTCTTCTTCGGCCTGGCCTTCGCCATCTTCCAGACCATTTTCTCGCTTTACGCATTGACAAAGTTCAGCCTCTCGGCGCAGCAGACCGGTTATGTCCTTGCGTATGTGGGAGTGCTGTTGGTCATCACCCAGGGCTTTTTGGTTGGCCGGATGACCAGCCGGTTCCGGGATGACATCCTGATTGTGGCATGCGTGGCGGCTATGGCAGTCTCGCTGGCAGGGTGGGGGCTGGTTTCGTCCCTTCCGGCCTTGCTGCTGATCATGATCCCTACCTCATTTGCCGGCGGGCTGTTGAACACCTTGCTGTCATCGACCCTCACCAAAGCGGTAGACCCGGCAGAGGTTGGCGGTATCCTGGGTTTCTCGGCATCGGTTGAAAGCTCCACGCGAGTACTGGCGCCGATCTTAGGCGCTGCTCTCTTGCAGGCATTCGGAACATGGGCGCCCGGCGTGTTCGGCGCCTTTATCATGGCAGGTCTTCTCGTGTACGTCTGGAACACGATCTATAACCATGAGATCGGGCATACACTGGCAAAATCGGAGGAGCGTGTGCAGGCATCTGCTGGGTAGCACGCTCCACGCTTGAATGCCCTTGCGCGGTAGAAAAGCATGGCGAACGAGATGAATCCAGAGCTCGGCAGGCTCGTCCTTCGCTCACTTTTGCAGGAGCGGTCGCTGCTCGGCCCGTTGCGCGTCCTATACGAAAGCGTGGGACGCGTGTTCCGTATCCCGCTGCCTACTTTCCATCCCTTCGTTGTTGGCGGGCCACAGGCCAGCCGCACAGTTCTGGTCACGCACCGCCATGAGGTGCGGTGGCGGAATCCTGACCCGGTAACAGACGTTCTGCGCCGTGGCGTTCTTGTAACAGACGGCGACGAGCACGATAACTACCGCTGCCTTATGGAAAATGAGCTGCATCCCTCCGCGCTGCCTTCGTACGTCGGCATTATGGTCACGAAGACCGATCGCATCAGCGCAACTTGGGCGGACGGCCATGTCGTCGACATGCTGGTGGAGGGCCGGAAGATAGCGCTGCTCATCGTGATGCAGGCCTTGTTCAGTGTAGATGCATGGGATGATCTGCCGTCCATCTGGACGCCGGTCCTCAAAACCATCGAATACATCTCACCTGGCCCGTGGATCCTCTGGAGACACATGCCGCGACCCGGCTTCAAGAAGCACATGAGGATCTTGGACGACTACCTTTACGGAATTATCAAGAGGCGAAGAGAACAGCCAAAGCAATTGGACCTGCTGCAGCACCTGATAGATGGCGGGTTGGACGATGGCCGCATCCGTGATCAGATGCTGACCATGCTGATCGCCGGGCATGATACATCGACTGCGCTGCTTGCCTGGACGTTCTATCTTCTTGGCACGCACACAGACACCTACGCGCAATTGGTGCGAGGGATTGATGAGTCGATCGGAATCGAAGCCCCGACCGCGGTTTCCGGCTGGCAGCCCCGGCTGCTGGATCATGTCATCAAAGAAGTCTTGCGCCTCTACCCGCCGATCCATATCGGTAACCGAATGGTACACGAGGACCTTGAGTTCGAAGGGCAAACGGTTCGGGCCGGTGAGCGGCTCTTCTACTCGATCTACCTCACTCACCGCGATTCCGAGTATTGGGAGAACGCCAACGATTTCCACCCGGAACGATTCGCAGCGGGCTCCAAGACACCCCCTTTCGCCTATATACCCTTCGGCGGAGGGCCGCGGTCCTGCATCGGCGCAGCATTCGGGCAGGCGGAGGCGCGCCTCGTGATTGCGCGCCTGCTGCAGACCCACGCTTTTGAGCCGGTAGATCTGAGAGTGCGGGCTCACATGGGGGCTACCTTGGAGCCTCGGCCGGGCGTCTTCATGCGTGTGAGCAAACGCAAGTAGTGCATCCATGACCTATTTTGGATTCCTCGTTCGCTTTCTAGCTGGGCCAATTGTTGCGCTGCTGGTATTCCTATCCTGGAGCGCACGCTGGGGCGGGCCGGCTGCCCGGCAAGGCAGAAAGGCCTTTTGGCTTGCCGTTGCAGTTCAGGTCTTTTTGGCCGTGGTTTACACCACGCCTTGGGACAACTATCTGGTTGCGCATGGCGTGTGGTATTACAACCCGGCACAGGTGAGCGGTATCCTGATCGGCTATGTGCCTATTGAAGAGTATATATTCTTTGTGCTGCAGGCAGTCCTCATCGGCCTGCTGTGGCAGTCGCTGTATGATCGCTTTCATTCCGCGGAGCCCCTGCACCCCTCGCCAAAATCGCGGATCTGGTCCTCGGCAGCCATCCTACTGCCTTGGCTTGCATCGCTATGGCTGCTCGTGGCCGGGTGGAAGCCGGTAACCTACATGGGCTTGATTCTGGTGTGGGCGCTTCCGCCGATCGGACTGCAGCTGGCATTCGGCGCCGACATTCTATGGCAGCAACGCAGGCTCGTAGCTGCCGTGATCCTGATTCCCGTACTATATCTATCGGTGGCAGACGCGGTGGCAATCCGGCAGGGCATCTGGACGATCGACGCCGCCCAATCAACCGGCATCTTCATCGGCGCTTTGCCGCTCGAAGAGGGACTGTTCTTCTTTCTTACCGTAGTGTTGCTGGCATTCGGGATGACCCTCTCGCTTGCCGCGGAGAGCCGGGTGCGGCTGGCCGCTCTCCGTTAGAATCAACCAGTCTCTGCTGAGCAGATGGGGCTGGAAGCCTAGCGGCCACCGGCTCCATCCCCGTCAGAAGCGAGCGCCCTCCCATTTTGGGGAGAGCGCTCGCTTGCTTGCCTAGCGCCGCCGCGCGATCATTACAAAACTGACCAATACGATTGTCCCGATCATTCCCAGGGCCACGGCCTTCATCGGAAGGTCTTCGCTCCCTGTACCCGGATCACTGGAATCCATCATTAGATTGCTGATCTGCGACACCTGCGTCTTGCCGATCATGTCCAGCATGTCGAGGTACTTGTGCCCGTACTTCTCGCTGGGTTCGATGTAGGAGTTCTCTGTGAACTCGTTCCAACTGATCAGCCCGATGGCGTCCGGCGAGGATCGCCACGCGACATTCATCTC
>DATKAF010000264.1:0-5000 GCA_035498395.1 Anaerolineales bacterium | reverse complement strand
GTCAGCAGCTGCTATAGAAGCGGAACGATCAGAAGCGCTACGATATTGATGACCTTAATCATAGGGTTGATCGCCGGGCCGGCGGTGTCCTTGTAAGGATCGCCGACCGTATCGCCTGTGACAGATGCCTTGTGACCGTCGCTGCCTTTCTTGTGCAGGACGCCCTTGCTGTCGGTAACGCCGTCTTCAAAGGACTTCTTGGCGTTATCCCATGCGCCGCCGCCCGAGGTCATGGCAATGGCCTGGAACAGGCCGGTCACGATGGCACCGATCAGCACGCCGCCCAGGGCTTCTTTGCCCAGGAGGAGGCCCACCAGGACCGGCACAACGACCGGAAGGAGCGCCGGGATCATCATCTCGCTGATAGCTCCCTTGGTCACGATGTCAACACACGCTGCGTAATCAGGCTTGCCGGTGCCTTCCATGATACCCTTGATCTCGGCAAACTGTCTGCGAACTTCCACCACCACACCACCTGCAGCCTTCGCAACGGACTCCATCAGGAGCGCGCCGAAGTAGTAAGGGAGCATGCCGCCGATGAACAGGCCGCACAGGACCAAGGGGTTCGAAAGTTCGAATGTCACAATCCCACCAGTGAAGGAGCGTGAATATTCCGAGAACAGGACCAGAGCGGCCAGCGCTGCGGAACCGATGGCATAGCCCTTGGTCACGGCCTTGGTGGTGTTGCCGACCGCATCGAGGGGGTCCGTGATGTCGCGGATCTCTTTCGGAAGACCGGCCATTTCAGCGACGCCGCCCGCATTGTCCGTGATCGGGCCGTAGGAATCGATGGCCACGACAATGCCGGTCATGGAGAGCATGGACACGGCTGCCAGCGCGATTGCGAAAATGCCGCCGGATGCCGCATTCGCCGCGCCGGAGAATCCGCCGCCAAGCCAGTAAGCGCCGAGGATCGAGGCAACGATCACGAGCACGGGCGGTGCGGTGGACTTCATGCTTACTGCGAGTCCGGCGATCACGTTCGTGCCGTGGCCGGTTAGGCTCGCCTGGGCGATGTGCTGCACCGGGGGATACTCTTTTGCGGTGAAGTACTCGGTCAGCCACACGATCAGGCCGGTGAGGGCAAGACCGATGAGGGAGATAAAGAACACGGTGTTCGCCGTGAACACGCCGGCATTGGCGCCGAGGCCTTCGATAAAGCTCTTGGATACGAAGTAGAACGCTACTGCCGCGATAAGGCCAGCTACGGCCAATCCCTTGTACAGTGCGCCCATGATGTAGTTGTTCTTGCCGAGCCTTACTGCATAGGTGCCGATGATGGAAGCGATGATCGAAACGCCGCCAAGCATGAGCGGGAACTCGATCCACGGGCTGTCTGTACCGAACACGGTCTTGGCGAGGAGCATTGCGGCCACGAGGGTCACCGTGTAGGTCTCATAGAGGTCGGCAGCCATACCAGCGCAGTCGCCCACGTTGTCGCCCACGTTGTCGGCAATCACCGCGGGGTTGCGGGGATCGTCCTCGGGGATGTTCTTCTCAACCTTACCGACGAGGTCGGCGCCCACGTCAGCGGCCTTGGTGTAAATGCCGCCCGCGATACGGGCGAACACGCTCATGAGCGAGCAGCCGAAGCCGAGGCCGATAAGCGCATGGGAAGCGCTCTCCGGAGCCATGGATTTCGCGATGAAATAGAAACCGGCAAGGCCGATGATGCCGAGTCCCACGACCATGATGCCGGTCACGGAGCCGCCCTTGAACGCAAGGCTGAGCGCTGCCTGGAGGCCTTTGCTTGCAGCGGCTGCCGTACGCACGTTGGCACGGAGCGACACCCACATGCCGATGAAGCCGGCAAGGGCGGAACCGACCGTACCGATCACGAAGCCGATTGCAGTCCAGGTTCCGAGGAAGTACCAGAGCACCGCCACAAGGACCACCGCGACGATTGCGACCGTCTTGTACTCGCGCGCCAGAAACGCATTAGCGCCTTCCTTCACTGCGTTGGAAATATCGATCATTTTCTGATTGCCTGCATCCTGCTTGTTCACCCAGATCGCGGTCATGATGCCGTAGATGACGCCGGCAATGCCGCATACCAGGGCAAAAAGAATCGTGTTACTCATTCGTTCCCCTCCTTTAGGTTAGATGATATCGTTCTGAATGTTTAAAGCTGATCAAGATTGGTTCATCATGGCGCCCTCGGACGCCAACAGCTGCAAGACTTCCCCTCAGGCATCCCCCCTCAAAAAACGCCGTATTCAAGATACATTAGTCGCCTATTTCGCTGAGCTTGCCGCTGATCATGTCCTTCAGGTAGGTGTTCTCCGCCTTCAGGTTCTTGACCAGGACCCGCACCACATCGCGCATGGACAGGAGGCCCACCAGGCCGCTCGGCTCAACGACCGGCGTGTGCCGGATGTTGTTCTGGATCATGATGGCCATGACATAATCGAGGTCGTCTCCGGGCTTGACCACCAGCAGGTTGGTGCTCATGACGTCCTTGATGACGATATCCTTCATGTTTTTCCGCTCGCTCGCAGAGTTCTTCACGATGTCGCGCTCGGTCACGATCCCGACGAGCGAGCCCCGGTCCATGACGAGCAGCGCTCCGATGTTGCACTCCGCCATCTGCTTTGCCGCTGTCAGCAGGTCGTCCGTGCTCGTGATGCTGAAGCACTCAAGGCCTTTGATGCTTAAGAGTTCTTTAACCTTCATGTGTGTCACCGATCCCCTCGGGCAGCCGCGCAGGCGCCCCGTGTTAAGGTTTGGGTCCCTATCCGGGCAGTTCCATCAGGGCAGGCACGAGGCCTGCCCCTACTTGCGTCCCGTATGCTTCGCGAAGACCATTGCCGTCGTGCGGTAGAACAGGTGCGCGAACTTCGAGTAAGGAGCGTATGCGAACAGTGACCAGATGAACACGAGGTGGAAGTAGTATACAAGATATCCCACGTTCATATCGGCCAGCCGAAGCGCCCAGGCCGCCATTCCCGTCGCGCCGACTCCGATGACGATCGTCAGGAAGATCCAGTCGAAGTAGGAGCCCATACCTGCCTTGCCGGCCTGGCCGAGGCGGTTGAGCAGCAGGATCACGACGCCTGCGGCGAATGCGACCGAGCTGACGAGGGCCAGGATCTTCACAGGATCGCTGTTCGGGTAGGGCGACTCGCCGAAATGGAAGGGACCGAACGCCTGGATGCCGAGGAGCTCATAGCCGTAGAGATAGACGATGGCCCACGTGGTCACGACCGCAAGCCCTGCGAAGGCGTAGAACAGGAGCATGTGGCCCCATTGCCGCATGCGGTTCACGTTGCAGTCCGCGAACTTCGAGTGGGCCAGGATCGTGGTGACCGAGGAGATGATGTCACCGACCAGGTTGCCGCTCGACTGCATTCCGCCGGCCTGGGCCTTCATGCCGTTCCAGAGCCGCTTGATGCCCACGAAGGCAGACACGGCTGCAAAGATCGCCGTCAGAATGAACACGGTATCGATCACCGGCACCGGAACGAACTTGTGGTAGGCCATGACGTTGCCTTCGGCCCGGGGCGCCGAGAAGTTCCCGTTCCCGAGCACCAGGAGAATGACATAAAAGAGCGCCATGGGGATGGCGAACAGGATGGGCAGGAGCTTTGCGTCCGTTGCGACCTTCGCGAAGAAAGGCACCATGGCAACATGCTTGATGCTCTGCTTCCTGATGGCGTTCAGCACTTCGCCGGGTTTTGCGCCGCGCGGGCAATAGGCCGTGCAGTCGCTGCACTGGTGGCAAAGCCAGACATCGGCGCTCGCGAGAAGCTGGTCCTTCTGGCCCCACTGGGCGAGGACCATCTCCTTGCGCGGAAAAGGGTTCCCCTCGGGTGTCACATTGCAGACCACGGAGCACGTGGCGCACTGGTAGCACTTCTTGAGGGACTCGCCGCCGCCCTTGATGATCTCGTTCACGAATTGCAAATCAGGCTTGATGACCGTTGCTTCCGACATAAATATCCTCCATTACTGGTTTGGAGTCTTTGTTTACTCTGAACTCAGTACTATGAACTGTTCCTTACATGGTCCTGAACGGATTCGGTCCGATCTCCCTGATCCTGGCAGCAAACTCATTGAGCATGTCCGGGAGTTTTTCATACTCGTTGATGGCGATCTGCATCAGCTGAACACGCTCGGACTCGAGTTGGAGCCGGTTCAGAGTCTCGCTCACCTTGCTGAAGCGGGTATTTGCGAGTTCGCTGCCTTTGACAAAATGGCACTGATAGTTCTCGCCGAACTTACAACCGAGAAGCAGCATACCGTCGGCGCCCTTGGACAGCGCGTCGGCAACCCACACCAAGTTCATGCCGCCCAGGCACCGCATGGAAATGAACCGGAATGCGGGATCGATCTTCTTTCCGGCAATAGCAGCAGTATCGAGCGCCGGATAAGAGTCGTTCTCGCAAACCAGGCAGATGATCGTCGGCTTGTCCTCATCATCGGAGTATTCCACCGCTTTGAGCATCGAACCGATGATGTCGACGCTGTAGTCCTTGAACGAGACGATACGCTCGGGGCAGGCACCCATGCAGGTGCCGCAGCGGCGGCAGCGGTTAAGGTTGTACTTGGGAATGCCTTTCTCGTCTTCGTCGATCGCGCCGAAGGGGCACTCTTCCGTGCAGCGCTTGCAGGCCGTGCACTTGATGAGCATCGGATCAGGGAAGGTGACGTCCCAGGCCCGGGGATGGACCGCAACGCCTCTGGCCACATGGTCCATGGCCTGGATGGCCTTGAACGCAGCGCCCGCCCCGTCCTCCATGGCTTCCGCCATGTTCATGGGCTGGTGCACGCCGCCCGCCGCATAAATGCCGGTCCTGCGCGTCTCGTACTGGAAACAGATGAAGTTCGAGTCTGCGAATCCGGACGCGCCTTCGAGGGTCGGGATTTCCGGTCCCTGGCGGTAGCCGAGGTTCAGGATGTAATCGGGCTTGGGCGTCTGCTCGAGGTAGTTCTTTTTGGATTCGTCGCCGCCTGCCGCAGCCTTGGTCAGGCCGTCGGCGTATTCCTGCGGACCGCGCGAG
>DATKAF010000263.1:0-18178 GCA_035498395.1 Anaerolineales bacterium | reverse complement strand
GTTGTTGTTCCTACCCGCCTTCTCCGTCGTCGGCCTGTATTGGACGCGCTGGTGGTTCGTGAGGCCGCCACGCACGTGGTACGACCAGGTACGGGGAACGCTCAGCGCGACGCAGCGGCTGGCGAACTCCCGGCAATCGACGAACAGTGGGGGCTGATGATATGACCTGGAGGAGATATGCACCGCTGGCATTGCTGGGCTTCCTGCTGGCATTCGGGATAGCCCAGTTCCAGCGATTCCCAGGCTACCTGGACTCGGATTACTACTTCGGCGGTGGCATCCAGTTGGCGATCGGCAAGGGCTTCACCGAACCCTATCTGTGGAACTACCTCGATAACCCAACTGCTTTACCGCATCCATCTCATTCCTATTGGATGCCGCTTTCGTCGGTCATCGCCGCCGCGGGTCTCTGGCTGGCACGCTCGACAAGCTATGCGTGGGGCCGGCTCGGCTTCCTGCTATTGGCGGGGATGGTGCCAGTCCTTACGGCGAAGCTGGCCTTCGATTTCACGCGCCGGTCGGACCTCGCCATGACGGCCGGCCTGCTGGGCGTCTTCACAGTGTATTACGCGCCGTTCCTGCCGGTCACGGACAACTACGGGCCTTACCTGGTGCTGGGAGCATGCTTCTTCCTGACGATGGGCTGGAGCAACCCGGTATCCTACTTGCTGCTCGGGGCCATATCCGGCCTGCTGACGCTGGCCCGCAGCGATGGACTCTTGTGGTTCGGTATGGCGATTGCAGTTGCCGGCATACGCTGGCTCAGACACCGGAGTGTCAGGACGGCGCTGACCGGCATGTTGCTTGCCGGTGCCGGCTTCCTGCTGGTGACCGGCCCCTGGTTCTGGCACACCTATCACGTCTACGGCACACTGCTTGCACCCGGCGGATCGCACCTTTTGTGGCTAAAGAGCTATGACGAGACATTTGTTTACCCCGCCGCGCAGTTGACTTCCCGATCATGGCTTGCGCAAGGGTGGGAGCCCATCCTGGCAACGCGGCTCATGGCCTTCCAGTGGAATTCTCTGAATGCCTTCGCTGCGCAAGCAGCAATATTCCTGCTGCCATTCATCTTCATCGGGATCTGGATGTGCCGCAAGGATGAGCGGGTCATCATAGCCTTGCTTGGGTGGAGCAGCCTCTTCCTCACGATGACCCTCATTTTCCCATTTGCAGGGGCACGCGGCGGCTTCTTCCACGCGGGCGCGGGCTTCCAGCCCATGTGGTGGACGCTGGCGCCGGTTGGCCTGGACCGTACCATCGCGGCTGCCCGAAAGCGCGGTATGTTCACGCCCCAGGCCTCCAAGGTCTTCCAGGCTGCGTTGGTCGGCCTCGTGGTGCTCATGACCGGCGTGATCCTCTGGATTAGGGTGCTGCCGGGCTGGGGAGAGGGTGAGCAGGACTATCCAAAGGTGGAGTCATTTCTCAAGCAACATGGCGTCGCGGACGGCGATATTGTGATGGTGCGCAATCCACCGGGATACTACCTGATGACAGGCCGTCCAGCCATCGTTGTGCCGGACGGTGATGAAGTCACGATGTCCGCGGTCGCTGATCGCTATGGCGCAAAGTTCCTGGTGATCGAGGATGCTGGCGCGGCCGGGCCGATCCGGGACGTCTACAACAACCTGAACAGCACACGCTTCACATATCTGGGTAATGTCGATGGAACACACATCTTCCGGGTCGTCCAGTAGCCTTTCGTGGCGTGACGGGCTCATCTTGCTCGGAGCGCTGGTGCTGGGCGCCGCGATCTACCTGGGCGCCAGCGCCTTCATCTATCGGGTGGGTTTCCCCCTAGACGATTCGTGGATCCACCTCACGTATGCGCGGAACCTGGCGCTGCATGGTGAGTGGGCATTCCAGCCCGGGCGGCTTTCCGCCGGTTCGACCGCGCCGTTGTGGACTCTGCTGCTTGCCATCGGCTTCTGGCTTCATCTCGGTCCTTATGTGTGGACGTACTTGCTCGGGGAGATCACGTTGTTTGCTCTTGCGCTGCTCTGTGAGTACGCTGCCCGCCAGCTTGCGCCAGCCTACAGGCCGCGCGTGCCGTGGATCGGCCTGTTCTTCGTCGCAGAGTGGCATCTCCAGTGGGCGGCGCTGTCGGGAATGGAGACGTTGCTCCAATCCCTGCTCATGACAGGCATCCTGATCTGGCTGGTAATGGGCACGCGGAGGTACCTCACACTCGGCTTGCTGACTGGCCTCAGCATTTGGATTCGCCCCGACGGCCTGACGCTCCTGGGCCCGGTGATCTTGACGATTCTGCTGGTTGAGAAGAATATCCCGGATCGGGGCTCCGCTATCGCAGCGTATCTGATCGGGTTCGGCGCGCTCTTCGTGCCATACCTGGCCTTCAATCTATGGCTGTCAGATACGCCTATGCCGAACACGTTCTACGCCAAGCAAGCGGAGTATGCCGCGTGGCAGGCGCAGCCATTCCTTTACCGACTGTCCGTCTTGCTGGTGCAGTTGCTGACAGGTCCGTCGCTCATACTGCTGCCGGGCATGATCGCCATCGTGGTTCTCGCCGCAAGGCGTCGTGCGTGGGCGATGCTCGCCGCGCTCGTCTGGTGCTTCGGCTATCTCCTGCTCTATATCCTGCGGCTGCCGGCATATCAGCATGGGCGTTACCTGATGCCTGCAATGCCGTTTCTGTTCCTGGCTTCATTCCTGGCATATCTGGAACTGCGGCGCAGAAATGAGCCCGAACGCAGGATGCGCATACTCCAGGCTGTTGGTACGCTCAGCCTGCTGCTGTTGACGCTGGCATTCGTGTTTCTGGGGGCGCGGGCCTACGGCGACGATGTTGGTCTGATTGAGTCAGAAATGGTGGCAACTGCAAAATGGGTCTCGGCCAATGTTCCGGATCAGGCCGTGGTTGCCGCCCACGACATCGGCGCGTTGGGATACTTCGACCATCATCCCCTTATCGACCTGGCCGGGCTGGTATCGCCCGAAGTCATACCCTTCATCAGGGATGAGGGCCGGTTGGCCACGTTCCTCGACCACCGCCATGCGGACTACGTGGTGGCGTTTCCCGCGTTCTACCCGGTGCTGACGAAGACGCTGTCGCCCGTTTTCACCAGCGGCGGTCCCTTTGCGCCGGAAATTGGAGAGAAGAACATGACAGTCTACCTCTGGCGCCGTCCGTGACGGCTGCCTGAGGAATGCCGGTCTGCGGGCGCGGCACAACTGAAATCACCCTGCAAGGGTGCCGAAAGGCCCCCTTGTGCCTTTCGTGCTATACTCCCAGTGGCAATTTGCTGCCAGCAAATGGATAAGATCACACTGGTTGTCGTCGACGACCACCCCCTCTTTCGGCAGGGTGTAACGGACGCGGTCTCATTGGAACCCGATATGAAGGTCCTGGGCCAGGCATCGGGCGGGGCTCAGGGTTTGGAGATGATCCGGTCCCTTACTCCGGCTGTGGTCCTCCTGGACGTCAACCTGCCTGGCATGAACGGGCAGCAGATCACCCATCAGGTAACACAGGACAAAACACCCACACGCATCGTGCTCATGACCGGATACGACGACATCGAGCAGGCCCTGCATGCAGCCATGGCCGGAGCAGCCGCGTACTGCTCGAAGGATGTGGAGCCGAAGGGCCTGCTGCGGATCATCCGCGATGTAGCGGAAGGCAAATTCGTGTTCGGCGGGAAGGTCATGAACGACCGCGAACTCCAGGGGTGGATCGAAGAGCAGATCGAGGGCGCCCGCCGCTCGTATAGCGAACCGGGCAGCCCGTTCCATCCCCTTTCGGAGCGCGAAATGGAAGTCCTGGAGTGTGTGGTTCAAGGGATGAGCAATAAGGAGATCGCCGGCCTGCTGGGCATCAGCCATCAGACCGTGAAGAACCACGTCACCTCCATCCTTCGCAAGTTCGGCGTGGAGGACCGCACGCAGGCGGTCGTCTATGCTCTGAAGCACGGATGGGTACAGATCAAGAGGTCCGACCTCAAGCCCGAGGGATGACACGGATGACAATCGACAGACAGCAACTGATGGGTGAAACGATTGATGTGCAAGCGGAGCTCCTGGAGACCCAGCGGGCTCTGAAAGAGATCACCATGATGATCGAGCAGAGCCAGGGCGAAATGCAGAAGCTCGCGCAGCGCAACGCCGCCATCACAGCCCATTTACAGCAGGTCCAGGCCAAGCTTGACCAGACGGCGCCGCAGGAGATCCGCATGGCTTACGACGCGGCCCTCGACGCGCAGCAGCGCCTATTCGTCATGCACGGGCAGCTGGACAAACTGCAGAGCGATCGGGCGCACCTCGAAAAATACAAGAACATCCTGCAACAATCCGGCAGCGTTCCGCAATTGCCCGCTGGCGCGGCGGCTGCCATGCCCGGCAAGAATCCAATGGCAGAGATCGAGATGATCGTCAATGCCCAGGAGGCAGAACGCCAGCGGCTTTCGAGACAGATGCACGACGGCCCTGCCCAGGCGATGTCCAACTTCATCCTTCAGACGGAGATCGCCATGAGGCTGATGGATGTGGATCCGGCGCAGGCCAAGGAAGAACTGGGCAGCCTGAAGAACTCGGCACTCGGCACGTTCCAGAAGGTCCGAAATTTCATCTTTGAGCTGCGGCCGATGATGCTGGATGACCTCGGCCTGGTTCCGACGATCCGAAAATACGTCGATGCCTTCAAGGAACAGACCGGAATGGACACCGCGCTGAACGTAACGGGTGTCGAGCGGCGGATCGAGCCGTACTTGGAGGTCATGATCTTTCGCGCCATCCAGGAATTGTTGGGGAATGCAGCGCGTCATAGCCAGGCCGCATCGGTCAAACTGCACGTCGATATGGGGAGCGACCTGGTGCGGGTCAGTGTGGATGACAACGGGCGCGGCTTCGACCCGGAATCGGCGCTCACGGGCGGCAGCCTTGGATTGAAGCTGATCAAGGAGAGGGCGGAGATGCTCGGCGGCAAACTCGACGTGGACAGCTCACCCGGCAAGGGCGCGCGGATCGTGTTCACCGTTCCGGTTCACGCCTCGTAAGCTGGACTGCAATGAGCATAAGACGCGCGGCATTCGCCGCGCGTCATTTTTTGTCCCTTCTGCAAGAATACTAACGATTGACGGCCTTCGCAATGGCCGCGACGTGTTGCGGCGTCGAGCCGCAGCAGCCGCCGACAACGCGGGCGCCGAGCTCAACGTATTTCTGGGCGAAGGACGCCATTTCTTCGGGCATCACATCGTAGTGCGTCTCGCCGTTTTCCAGCCGCGGCATCCCCGCGTTCGGTTTGGCCCACAGTGGTAAGCCGGCCGCCGACGCGGCATATTCTCCAATAATGCTTTGCATGTTCTCCAATGAGGTACCGCAATTTGCCCCGACCATGGTCGCGCCGCACTGCTGATAGCGCGTGATCATCTCTGTCGGGCGCACGCCCATCATGGTCCGCACGCCCCGGTCGTAGCTGAACGATACCACGATGGGGAGATCGGTCACCGACCGCGCTGCCTCAAAGGCAGCGGTCGCCTCTTCGCAGGAGAAATGCGTTTCGATGAGCAGGAGATCCACGCCGCCCTCGGCCAACGCCTCCGCCTGCTCGAGAAATGCTGCCCTCGCATCATCCGGCGCCATCGGCCCATACGGCTTAAGGATCTGGCCAAGCGGTCCGATGGATCCGGCCACCAGGACGCCGTCCCGGCCCCGCGCGGCTTCCCTTGCCAGTTCGACTGCCCGGCGGTTGATCTCCGGCACCCGATCCGCATGCCGCGCTCCCTTCATGCGCGGCCGCGTGGCCCCGAACGTGCAGGTGAGGATGATGTCGGAGCCGGCGGCAACGAATGACTTCTCCAGATCGATGATCCTCTCGGGAAAATCGAGGACCCAATCCTCGGAGTGCATGCCCGCGCCGAGCCCAACCTTCTGGAGATTGGTGCCGGTGGCGCCGTCGGCAACGAGCGTTGCGCCGTTCGCAAGACGTTCGAGGAATGGATTCATGGTTTGGCTCCTATGCCATTCACCCGTTCCGGAAAGTTCAGAGACCGGATGAAGAGATCCTGGAACGCCGGGTCGGTTGGCAGTTCGTGCCGCGTGACCCGCGAGGCGACCGCGTATGCCTCGCGGCGCTTGTCGATGTTCAGCAGCGCGATGCGTGCGCCGTCGCCGGCCGAGTTGCCCACGGCAAAGATGTTCTCCGGCGGGCATTTCGGAAGCATTCCGATGGATAGGGCGTTGTTCTTGTCAATGTACATGCCGAAGGCCCCGGCAAGCAGGATCTTGTCCGGTGCATCCAACTTGAATTGATCCAGCAATGTCCGGGCAGCGACGTATAGCGCGCCCTTGGCAAGCTGGATTTGTCGCACATCCTTCTGCGTGACGACAATGTCAGCCCCGATGAAAGTCTCATCCGCGAAGGCGATGACGTATTCCATGCCGCCCTTGCCGCGCCGGACGCGCAGCGGCGCCTGCTCGGTCGGCAGCATTTTGCCGCGCGCGTCGAGAAGACCGACACGATACATCTCGGCAACCGTGTCCAGCACAGCGGAGCCGCAGATGCCTTTCGGCTTACCGGTATTCCATTCGTCTTCGCCGATCAGCTTGTAGCGAGGTTCCAAGGTCTGCGCATCGATCCTAACCCGTTCGATGGCTCCGGGTGCGGCGCGCATGCCGTACTCAATGTGGGCCCCCTCCAGAGCCGGGCCGGTGGGAGTAGAGGCGCAGATCAACCTGTGCTTGTTCCCTAACACCACCTCGGCATTGGTGCCGACGTCCATAATGAGCCAATTCTCTTCCTGCTCATGCGGCTCCTCGGCCAGCAGCACGGCGGTTGTGTCGGCTCCGATGAATGCGGCGATGTTGGGTAGCACGTGCACGTTGGCCGACTCGTTGATGAGCAGCCCAAGCTCGCGGGCCTTGATGTCGAGAGCCCGATAGACCGCGGAAGCGAACGGCGCATGTCCCAGCGCCTTGGGTGGGATGTTCAGGAAGATATGATGCATGGTGGTGTTGCCTGCCACCACGAACTCCTGAATATCCCGGGCGGCGATGCCCGCGTCGCGGGCTGCCCGGGCGAGCATCTGGTTGAGGCTCCGGATGAGCGTCTTATGCAAGGTCCGCAGCCCGTCCTCATGCACGATGGTGTACTGAATGCGGGACATAACATCCTCGCCGTACACGATCTGCGGGTTCATCTCGGATTCGGCAGCGACGATCTCGCCATTCTCGAGGTTGCAGAGATACAGCGCGATGGTCGTCGTGCCGATGTCCACGGCGGCTCCGTAGAGTTGGTCGGCATAGCCGGCCTCCACGCGGACGACCTCCCGGTCTTGCCAGACCGTCACGGTCACGCGCCAGTCACCGTCGCGCAGCGTTTGTGACAGCGCCTTCAGGCAAGCGAAATCGATGGTCAACTCGGC
The DNA here is from genome assembly GCA_035498395.1 of Anaerolineales bacterium. Classification (GTDB taxonomy): domain Bacteria; phylum Chloroflexota; class Anaerolineae; order Anaerolineales; family Villigracilaceae; genus Fen-1038. The sequence goes on along the minus strand of DATKAF010000263.1, from coordinate 10,796 downwards.
GGGGCGGGGCAGGTTGGGTTCTCCGGCGCGGACAAGGCCCATGCTGGTGGCGACACCGCTTGCCAACCGTTCCCAGTCTGCCTTCGGATTACTGAGCGTTGGCGGCGTCAGTTCGACCAGGTATTTGCGCAGCGAAGGCTTGATCTCGATATTGCGCTCAATAGCCGCTTTTCGGACAATCTGCTTGTTGCCGCGACTCTCCTCCGGGATGTCGATCAACACATCGCCAAGCACACGCGCCTGGCACGCCAGTCGCACCTGTCCGGGCTCCCAGCCGCGGGCTGCCAACAGTCCGGCGCGCTGTCCGAAGTATGTCGATTCCTCGCGCCCGGCCGCGGAAAGATGCTCGCGGCTGGAAGTTATGCCATAGCGCTGGAACTCGCCCTCCTGCACCAGGACCTTGCACTTGCCGCAGGTCGAGTTCTCTGCGCAGATGGACTCGATCTCGACACCCAGAGAACGGGCAGCCGCCCTGACGTTCATACCATGCGGGACCTGCCCGCGGCGTCCGGACGGCTGGAAGATGATCGTGTGCTGCTCCGTCATGCGCTGACGGCCTGACTTTCCTGCTCGCGCAGTTTCTCTGCGCTCCGGAAGTACTTGATGTAGCGCATTGAGAAATCATCGCGGCCCAAGAGCAGATCGCTGGCACGGACCGTGGGGCCGAGCTTCATCGGATCGGTAATGGAGCACGTCGCGCCTGCCTGGATGCCCATGGTCAGGAAGGATTGATTCACGGTCAACCGGTCCGGCAGACCGAACGAGACGTTGCTGGCGCCCAGGTTCACGTTGACGCCGAACTCCCTGCGCAGTAGCTCGATCGTCTGCAGCGTGATAATTGCCGCCTTGCTGTCTGATCCGACCGTCATGACCAGCGGGTCGATGACGATGTCTTCGATGCCGATGCCGAGCTGTGCGGCGCGCTGGATGATCTTATCGGCGGCGGCCACGCGCTCTTCGGGCGTTTTGGGGATGCCGTTTTCGTCGATGGTCAGGCCGATGACGGCCGCGCCACGGTCCCTAACGAGTGGCAGGATGGCGGAAAGCTGCTTCTCCTCGGCGTTCACGGAGTTCACCAGCGGTTTGCCAGGGGCAGCCTTCAGTCCGGCTTCCAGAATCTCTGCTTTGCCCGAGTCGATGCACAAAGGCACATCCACCGCCTGGCTAACGATCTCGACCACCCTGGCGATCATGGCTACTTCATCCAGGCCCGGCACACCGACGTTCACATCCAGAACGTCAGCGCCCCACGCCACCTGGCGCACGGCCAGCTTGCGCACGGCATCCAGGTTGCCCTCCTGTAAGGCGGCGGCTAGCTTCTTGTTGCCGGTGGGGTTGATCTTCTCACCGATCATGACGAATGGCTTGTCGTTGCCAATCGTCACCGTCTTTCCAGCGCTCTTCAGTTCAGTATGCATGAATTGCTCCCGTCGGATTTTTCGTTTGCCGGCAGTGTTCTTCGTTCCGGCTTGATGCCTTGACCTACGCGCCTTTCAGGAACCGCAGAGCCGTCTCGGTCAGAATCGCGGTTCCAATAGGCAAAGCCGCCTCGTTCAAGTCCAGGCGCGGGTGGTGCAGGTAGCGCTCGTCGCGCTCGATCAGCGTGCCGAGCGTGAACATGGCTCCCGGCGCGTATTGCGTGAACGCGCCGAAGTCCTCCGCGCCGAGCCCCTTGGGGATCGGCGAGATGTGCTCGCGTCCGAGCAGGTCGGCGGCGGTGCGCTGGATCAGGGCAGCGACGGCGGTATCGTTGTTCATAGGCGGCGCGCCGATCTCGAAGCGCAGCTCGTAGTTGCCGCCGAGCGTCTTCGCTAGCTCGAAAGCGCGGCGGATCTCCTCGTGGATCTTGTGCTGGACTTCCATCTCGGTATAGCGCAGCGTGCCGGTGATCTCCAGCTGGGCGGGGATGACGTTCTCGGTGAAACCGCCGTGCAGCGTGCCCACGCTCACTACCGCGGGCGCAAACGGCGCAATTCGGCGCGAGACGATGGCATTCAGTGCCATCATCACGTGCGTGACAAGGTAGAATGGATCGACGCTGAGCTCGGGCGCGGCGCCGTGCCCGCCCTTGCCGATGATGACGCCGTACCACGAATCCACGCCGCCGGACGACGGGCCATCGTTGATGTGGATATCGCCCACGGGCGTGGAGGGATCGACGTGCAGGGCGATGATCATGTCCACGCCCTGCATCGCGCCATCCTCGATCATGCGCGGCGCGCCGCTGATGCCTTCCTCGTCTCCTGCCTCCTCGGATGGCTGGAACAGGAAACGCACCTTGCCTGCGAAATCCTGCTGCGTCAGCAGTTTTGCGGCGCCGAGGGCCATGGCGGTGTGCGAATCGTGACCGCAGGCATGCATGGTGCCGTCGATCTGTGACTTGTAGGGCACGTCATTCGCTTCGAGGATGGGCAGCGCATCCATGTCGGCCCGAATGGCGATGCAGCGGCCGCCTTCCTCGCCGAGGTCCGCGACCACGCCGGTGCGGCCAACGCCCCGGCGCACGCGGTACCCGAGCTTCTCCAATTCATCCGCAACGCGAGCGGAGGTCCGCACTTCCTGAAACCCCAGTTCAGGGTGCATGTGGAAATCGCGGCGCCACTCGATGATGTCTTCCTGGATATGGTAGGACTGCTTCAGCACGCTGTACCTCGGGTCGAGACTAAAGGGCCGGGAGGGTGGCCATCCCGGCCTCCATCGCCAAGCCGGCTACGATCGCGTCGAGTTCTGCCTTTCGGTCTATGGCGATCTGCGGCTGATGATACTCCCTAATAAGTTGCGCGGTGCGGACCTTGGCGCGCGAGAACGTGTCGAGGCTGCCATCATGCTGCCAGCCGCGCACGGAATCGCGGTCGATGATGGCAGATGGGAGATACTGCTCCAACGGGAAAAGCTCGCGGGTGAGGCGCTGCTTGAGAAAATCTCCCTTGAAATCGATGCCCTCGAAGAAACCGGTCGCCAGTGTCTCGGTGCGGACCTCGAGCCCGGCCAGCAGACGCTTTGCCATGGCTACGGCCTCGGCATCGACGACCAGCTTCTCGGGACTCTGGCAAGCCAGGAAGTCCAGCATGCCGGCCCCGGAGATCATATTGACACCAGCGAGCGCCCCGATAATGGCTGTCACACCACTTTCAAGGCCAGCCTGAGCATCAATGACCTTTGCATCGCTGGCCCCCAAGTAGCAATGCGTCGGTAAGTCGAGGGATTTGCCGACTTGGGCGTAGGCCGCGTCGATCATGGCAGTCTCGACGGCGCCCATCGGGGTTGTGCCTTTGCGCATGTCGAAGATCGCAGGTGCGCCTCCCCAGACGATCGGCGAGCCCGCTTTGGCAAGCTGATGGATGGTGATACCGCTCAGACACTCTGCGGCGTGCTGGGTAATTGCACCCAACAGCGTGACCGGCGCGGCGGCTCCTGCCAAAGGCATGGACACTATCTCTGCGGGCATGCCGGTGCGGGCGGTGGCGATCAGGCTGTCGGCGCCGAAGCTGCCCCACGTCAGCGGCGGATTCGGACAGACATCGAAGATGGCCTGAGGCCTGGCTGCCAGTTCCTGGCGGTCGCCAGCGAACAGCACGACCATGTCGACCATGGCCTCGAACGTCTTGTTGGTGAAGGAGCCCGTAACGATGGGCTTGGTGGAATTCAACAGCACGATGTAGAGCCGATAGAGGTCGCCGATCTCTTTGGGCACATCGTCGCATACGACCGCAGTGGACTGTGCATCGAACTGCGGCAGCATCTCTACCACCTGCACGAGCCGCGTGAGATCCCTGGTGACCGCAGGCCTGTGGGTCAGCGTGTCTGGATCGAGAATATTGACCCCCGACGAGCCAGGGTCGAAGTGGACGCTGTTGCCACCATACGTGATCCGGCACTCGCCAAATCGGTCATACAGGTAGAAGGTCTTCGGTACGGTCTCCAGCGCGCGGTGCACGATCTTCTCCGAGATCTTGGCGACGCCGCGGTTGTCGTCCACTTCTGCACCGGCGCCCTTCAGAAGCTCAAGCGCGGGCGCGGACCGGACGCGGATGCCGGGATTGCACAACAACTGTAGTGCCTCATCCAGGATTCGGGAGATCAACTGGCTGGAAAGTAATTCGAGTTTTGGTTGCATTTCTCCTCTCCGGGTGCCGTGCTGCACATGGGAGCGCGCGGAGCACGCGCCGGGCCGTCATTTCTCGAGGGACGCGATGATCCGATCCATTTCGCGGCTGATCCTAGCGTCCAGCGGCTGAGGCTCATGCTCGGCGAGCACGCGGCGGGCTTTTTCAAGCGCCCAGTCGCGGGCATCGTCTTTGCGGGTCTCCCACTCATTGTAGGGACGCCGGTCCATAAACTGCGGAAGGAACACATCGCGCATATGCTGGCGCGTGTGCTTCTGGGTCAGGAAGTTGCCGCACGGTCCGACGGCTGCGATGGCCTCAAGGGCCAGCGTGTCATCGTTCACATCGATGCCTTGCAGGGTCTTCTCGATGATAGAGAAGATCTCGCAGTCCATCATCATCTCCGCGTAGGACCAGATACGGCTGCCGTGCAGGAAGCCCACTCCCAGCAGCATGTCGGACATAACAATGCTGGCCATGAAAGTCGAAAGGCTGTTCTCGACCCCTGCCTGCCAGTTGGGTTCTTTGGCGCCCGTTGCGAACGAGCCCATCGAGAGCGGAATGTCGTAGAAGTCCGAAAGCACATTGGTGGCGGCACCAAAAAGGAAGTCCTCAGGCCCGCCTCCCGTGTAGGCGCCAGACCGCAGGTCAGAGGCGGTCTGCGCGGCAGCATAGAACACCGGCGCGCCGGGGTAGGCAAGCTGCAGAAGGGCGGTACCGGCTATCACTTCGGCGTTCCCAACTGCCAGGTTACCGGCCATCGTCGCCGGTCCGGTGGTGAGGCAGGCGGCCATGGTCATGAAGCCGGTTGGTATGCCGGCCTCTGCCGCAAGCAGAGCCGCATCGACCGAGCCGCCATCGTGGCCGAGGGGCGGCGCGGTGCATTGCATCAGTGAGAGCACGGGCCGCTTGCGCAGCGCTTCCGTGCCGCCCGCGATCAGCGATGCCATTTCGATAGCGGCTGCCGCCTCGCTGGCTTTGTAAATGCTTTCCGTTTGGACGTGCTTGGTGGAGTTCTCCCAGATGGCCTTGATCTCGTGCAGGCCGCGCGTCTCGACAGGCATATCCTGCGCGGAGACGGGCACCCAGTGGAAGGCTACTTCCTCGGTGGCGTCGGCGATGCGGGAAATATCCGCCACATCCTGCAGGCATGAGATGCGGCGCCTGCCGGTCCGGATGTCGATGACCTCGACGCCGCACCCGTCGGTGCCGACGAAGACGTGATTGCCATCCAACAGCAGGTCCTGCTCTGGGTCTCGGGCGGCCAGCGGGTAAACCGGCGGGCAGGTCTTCAGCGCCGATTCAATCAACTCGGCTCTGGCTTTGACCACCTTGCTGTCGCGATCGACCTGCGCGCCGTTGGCCTCCCATATATCCAGGGCCCGGTCAGACGGGAAGCGGACGCCCACCTTCTCGATGATCCAAAGCGTCGCATCATGGATCTTCCTCACCTCGTCGGGGGTGAAGACTTCCAGCTTCAACTTCGGATTCGTAACAGACTTGATGTTCTTCGGCATGCTGCACTCCCTGAACTGCGGTCCCCGGATCTGGAGAGCCTTCCCGCCCGGACGCCACGCATGTGATGTTCGATGGCTCGCTTATTGCACGCCGAGGAGTTGCTTCGCGAGCATGACCGCGCCGATGGCATCTTCGGAATAGCCGTCCGCGCCGATCGTCGCTACCCAATCCCGAGTGACCGGTGCGCCGCCGACCATGACTTTCACCTTGCTGCGCAATCCCTCTTTCTCCAGCTCCTCGATGACCTCGCGCTGCTTGACCATGGTGGTGGTGAGCAATGCGCTCATGGCGATGATATCGGCGTTGACTTCGAGAGCCTTGCCAATGATCTTGTCGCCGGGAGTATCCACCCCGAGGTCGTAGACCTCGAAACCCGATGCGCCGAGCATGGTGGCAACCAATGACTTGCCGATCTCATGGATGTCACCCTCGACGGTGGCGATCACGATCTTGCCAAGCATCTTTCGCTCCGTCCCACGCTTCTTCATCTCGGGATCCAGGGTGGTGACCGCCGCCTTCATGGCCTCGCCAGCCATGACCAGCTCAGGCAGGAAGGCGTCGCCCCGACCGAAGGCCTCGCCGACGGTGTTCACGCCGACCACGAACCCCTTGGTGATCGAGTCCAGCGGATCGACGCCGGCCGTGATGGATTCCTGCGCCAGCGAAACCGCGGTATCCGAATCCCCATCGATGATGCTTGCTGCCATCTTCTTGAACAGTTCTTCGCTCATACGGACTCCTCTTCAAACATGTTTTTCGGCATCGTTCTTTGTCTCAACAACGGCAGGACCTGGGCCTCGGCATCCTGCACCAGATCAGCAGGGATCCCGAGATACGCATGCAGTTCCTTACCCCGATTCAAAAGGTGTTCGATGGTGCGATCCACTGCGCTGGCGGGATCGCGGCGAGCCACGGCATCCACGATCGCAGAGTGCTCAAAGTACTCAGTCTTCATGCTGTCGGTCAGCAACTCCGGGTGGCGGAACAGGTACTCAAAGAGCATCCAGTCCGGGAAGGTATTGAGCACGGTCATGTAGAGGCGGTGAAGCTGCGTGTTGCCGGAGGCAGCTACGATCGCGCCGTGCAACTGGCGGCTGAGGACGCGCTGCCGCGACATATCGTCCAGGGTTACCAGCGACCGGCTCTCGTGCAGGATCAACCGAAGCTGCGAAACCTGCCCGGCCGTGATCTGCTGAGCCGCTCCAAACACGGCGGTGGTCTCCAGAAGCAGGCGCATACCGTAGGAGTTCACGATCTCCTTGCTGGAAGGTTCCAGCACGCGAACGCCACGGTACGGGACACGCTCGGCCAAACCGGTAGAGACGAGCAGGTCCAGCGCCTCGCGGACCGGCGTCATGCTGACCCCCAATTGCGAAGAGATATCCTCCTGCCGCAACCATTCCCCAGCGGAATATTGACCGGCGATGATGCGGCTGTGCAGAACTTCGAAGACCTCCTCCTTCAGCGGCTTCCGGTGGACCGTTGTCGTCTCGAGCATGGCTACATTGTATATTGTATATAATCCGGCCAGAAGTAAGTTTCGGCATGTCATTTGTCACGTCTGACGGGGAAACTCTGAGGATCCAGCCGTATCTTTTCCCCTGCGCCGACGACTGCACAGTATAAGCAAACGAAACTGAAGCGGTCCGATTCCACAATTGGTCACGAGCGTGCTCGCCAAGGCGATTGGAGGTCTTGCTTGATAAGAGCCAGGCCATATCTACAGTGCAGCACCGAACGGGGCGCCGGGCGTCAAGAGTTGCAATGCCTCAAGGAGGGTGAAATGGGAAGAATCGTAATGGCGATCTCAGCCGATGTTACGGCTTTGGTGCTGGCCCTGACTGCCCGGGCTATTTATGTCTCGAGGAGCCTGACCACCACTCTGGCGGTCGCGGGGCCCCTCCACCTACGATGCACCCGAACTGCCAATCGTGACGCGTTACCGGAGAAGATAGCACCCGAAGGGCAGCCGGCCGGCTAGCCTTTTTAGTTGTAAAATAGCGGGAATGCCGGAGAGCCTGAATGTCCTGTTCCTCGCCGCGGAAGCTCAGCCCTTCATCAAGGTTGGGGGGCTGGGGGACGTGGCAGGCTCGCTACCCCGTTTTATCCTCAATCTGCCACAGGAAGCCGCAACCGGGATTCCGGTGGACGTCCGCTTGGTGCTCCCGATGCACCCGGTGTTGAAAAACGACCCGCGCGGGCTGCGGCCGCTGCAAATCTTCCCGCTCTCCCACGAGCAATCCGACCAGCAGGTGCAAGTCTATACGGCGAGTCTCGACGGGCTGCCAGTATATTTCCTGGATGGCGAAGCCGTTGCATCCAGCGGCTCGGTATATTCGCTGGATCCGGCGCTGGATGCCGAGAAGTATACATTCTTCTCCATGGCCGCGCTGGAGCTCACGCGGCAGCTTGATTGGAAGCCCAGCATCGTGCATGCCAACGACTGGCACACGGCGCTGGCGTGCTATGCATTGCTGCTAAAGCGCTGGGAGGGGGAATTCGGAGGCGTAAGCTCCGTCCTCACAGTCCACAACCTGCCCTTTATGGGGCCCGACGTCGGAGACATAATCGCGGAGTACGGGCTCATGCAGGTGCAAACGGGCCTGCCCGAATGGGCAAACACGAAGCCTCTGCCGCTGGGATTGTGGGCGGCTGATGCCATTGTGGCCGTCTCGCCCACGTACGCCCGGGAAATCCTGACGCCGAAGTTCGGATGCGGGCTGGAGGATTACCTCCACGCGCGAAAAGACTCGCTGAACGGCATTCTGAACGGGATAGACAACGAGTCGTTCAACCCGGCGCTCGACCCGGCGATCGCGGCCAACTTTGGCATACCGACTCTGGAACGGCGCCCGATCAACAAACAGGCGCTTCAAGTGCGGCTGGGCCTCCCGATAGAACCGGAGACACCTTTGCTGGGGGTCATCTCACGGATGGACCCTCAGAAGGGCATCGACCTGATCCCGTCGGCGCTCCGGCGCGTGACGGACCTCAAGTGGCAGGCAGTGATCCTGGGCACGGGCCAGCCGCGCTTGGAGCAGGCGATGCGTCGCTTCCAGGCAGAGTTTCCCGACCGCGTGCGCACTGAGTTCCGGTATGACGATGGGCTGGCGCGGCAGATCTACGCGGGTGCCGATATGTTCCTGATGCCGTCGCGGTATGAGCCGTGCGGCCTGTCCCAGATGATCGCCATGCGATATGGCTGCGTGCCGATCGTCAGCGCGGTCGGAGGATTGAAGGACACCATCTTCCCCGATGAGACCGGCTTCATGATCGAGAAACCGACTGCCGTCCGACTTGCAACGGCTGTCCGGAAAGCGATCCAGGTCTATCCGGACCGGCCGGCGTGGGAAGCCATGCAAAAGGCCGGCATGTCGCAGGACTTCTCGTGGAGCGTGTCGGCGCGGCAGTATCTCCAACTGTACCAGCGAGTCGTCGCACAGATGAGTCCTCGCTGAGCGGGGCGTTCGTTAATCCCCCAGACCCAAGCATTCGTTTCCAGCGGCCCGAGGTCGACTATGAACTTTCAACGCTCCGGTGGCGTCCTGCTGCATCCGACAAGCCTGCCCGGCCCCCACGGGATCGGAGATCTTGGGCCGGAGGCTCATCACTTCGTGGATTGGCTTGCAGAGGCGGCGTGCAGGTTGTGGCAGGTGCTGCCTCTTGGACATACGGGGTACGGCGATTCACCGTACCAGTGTTTCTCCGCTTTCGCAGGGAATCCAAACCTGATCAGCCCGGACCTACTGGAGAGCGCGGACCTGCTCACCAAGGAGGACCTACAGGAGCCCGGCCCGGAGGCGGCGCATGCGCGAGCCGAAGCAATGGTGGACTATGCCAGCTCGATCCCGCGGAAGGCGGCGCTGCTGGAGAAGGCTTTCCAGCGTTTCACGGACCTGAACCCAGTTGGACTGCGCGAGGAGTTCGCATCCTTCCGGGAGCAGAATGCCGAGTGGCTTGAAGACTACGCTCTGTTTATGGCATTGAAGCAGCAGCACGGAGGGGGATCGTGGGTGGAATGGCCCGAACCGATCCGGAAGAGAGAGCAGCCCGCCTTGACGGAGGCGCGTGAGTCCCTTGCGGAGCAAACCTTGCGATTCACCTTCCAGCAATTCCTGTTCTTCCAACAGTGGCATGCTCTACAAAGCCACGTGCACGACAAGGACATCACAATCATCGGCGACATCCCGATCTTCGTGGCGGAAGACAGCGCCGATGTGTGGGCGCATCCTGAGCTCTTCCATTTAGATGAAGAGCGCAGGTCCACGGTCGTGGCAGGCGTGCCGCCCGACTATTTCTCGCCTACGGGCCAGCGATGGGGCAATCCACTGTATCGCTGGGAGGAACACCGGAAGACCGGCTATGCATGGTGGATCCAGCGTTTCCACGCGATCCTGCACATGGTCGACGTCGTGCGTCTCGATCACTTCCGTGGGTTCGCAGGCTACTGGGAGATTCCGGCTGCCAACCATACCGCGGAGATCGGGCGCTGGATGCCCGGCCCGGGCGCGGACTTTCTGGAAGCGGTTAAGGGAAGTCTGGAAGCCTCTTCCGTAGCGGGCGACCTTCCGATCATTGCGGAGGACCTCGGTCTCATCACACCAGACGTGGTGGAGCTCCGCGATAACTTCCACCTGCCGGGAATGAGAATCCTGCAATTCGGTTTCAGTGATCCGACCAATCCGTTCCTGCCGCATCACTATCCACAGCACTGCGTGGCCTATACCGGCACGCACGACAACGACACGACACGCGGCTGGCTGAACTCCGCATCCAAGGCGGAGAAGCGCTTGGCACTTAAGTACCTGGGCTCGACACCGCGCAACTTCGTGTGGGAGATGATCAGGGCCATCTGGGGATCGGTAGCAGTCTATTCGGTGACACCCATGCAGGACCTTCTGGACCTGGGGACCGAGGCGCGCATGAACTATCCCAGCCGGTTGGGCGGGAACTGGCAGTGGCGTCTCGGCGCGGGTGAGCTGACCGATATGCTTGCTTCAAAGCTCAAAGAGCTTAACTATTTGTATTCGCGTTAGTCTTTGCGGGATGCGCATTGAGCGCGTGGGAATTGCCCCTCAGCCGGAAAGATGGGCATTCTACGCTTGAGAATGGCTTTCGAGGATGGAGTGAATCTGCTGACGCGCGTAGGTCCAGCGAGGAGACACGGCCGTG
>DATKAF010000262.1:0-3212 GCA_035498395.1 Anaerolineales bacterium | reverse complement strand
CGCCGGGTACTACCCGGGCGCCAAGCCGATCGGGCTGAAGCTCCTCTTCCGCAAGTCCGACGGACGCCTCCTCGGAGCGCAGGCGCTCGGCGAAGACGGACCGGCGGTGGACAAGCGTATCAGCGCCCTCGCGGTGGCCCTCCAGCTGAAAGCGACGATCTACGACCTCGAGGAAGCCGAGCTGTGCTACGCACCCCAGTTCGGCAGCGCGAAGGACCCGGTCAACTTCGCCGGCATGGTCGCCGCCGACGTCATCCGGGGCGACATGCCGCTCGCCCACTGGGACGCCACCGACGGCGCGTTTCTGCTTGACGTGCGCCAGCCGGTGGAGCTGGTTGTGGAGCGCGTGCCCGGCGCCGTCAATATCCCGCTGGGACAGCTCCGCGCGCGCCTCGGCGAGCTGCCGCGCGATCGCGAGATCGACGTCATCTGCCGCTCCGCCCAGCGCGCCTACTACGCGACGCGCATCCTCCTGCAGAACGGGTTCAAGGCCCGCAGCATCTCCGGTGGCATATTGTCTCGGGCGATGTTCTTGGGGGAGTCGGAGAGTCGAATGTGACCCGGCAACCAGGTGCAGAACAAGAAAAGGAGAACGAGATATGAGCACTACCAAACAAACTACCGATAAGCATTGGGCCCCTTGGACCTCTCAGGAATTGGCCAAGAAGGTGAGGGCGGCTGTCGATCAGTACAAGAAGATTCCCGGCATCATGAAGTCCGGCCCCGCGTATCTGGAGATGGCGGCCGACTACATCGAAGCGATCGCCAACGCCGAGCGCGACGGCAAGCACCTGGTGTGGCACGGCACGCAGATGAACACCGAGGTCTATTACGCGATGGATATCGTGCCGGTGTTCAACGAGATGTATTCCGTGCTCTTCTCGATGATGGGCGGGCCCGTCAATGAAATCTTCGATCTTTCGGCCACGAACGGCCTGCCGACCGAGCTTTGCGCCTTCAACAAGTCGATAGACGGCATGTGCCAGGCAGGTATCGCTCCCAAGGGAACCATGGCCACCTGGCACGGCTCGTCGTGCGACAACACCCCCAAGGCGCTGGTGAACCTCTCGAGGACGCAGAACATTCCCACCTACTTCATGGACCGGCCCTACAAGCTGTTCACCAAGCATGGCCTCGCCTATTGGCGGAAACAGAACGAGGAGTTCATCGCCTTCTGCGAGAAGATCACCGGCAAGAAGATGGACTACGACCGACTGAAGGAGAACGTCAAGCTCTCCTGGGAAGCGACTAAGCTGTGTCAGGAGATCGAGCAGCTCACGTGGGCGGTTCCCTGCCCGATGAGCTGGGAGGCGGCTTTCGGCCCGCTGACCGCCGCTCGGAGTTTTGGCGGACACCCGACGGCCAATGCCTTCCTGACGTTGCTGCGCGATGAGTTGAAGGAGCGGGTGAAACAGGGGATCGGTGCCGCCAACCCGGAACGCATCCGCTACGTCTTCACCGTGTCCTGCCCCTACTTCGACATGAGTCTGATCCAGTGGATGCAGACCAAGTGCGGGGCGGTGATCGTGGCGGACAACATCGGGCGCTTCCGCGGAACTGGCGAATGGATGCTCGACCCGGATGACCCGGTGGGCAACCTGGCCGCCAAACAGCAATTCAACATGGGCTCACACAACTACAACCCCGGGGTCGAGCACAAGGAGATGATCCTCGAAATCTCCCGGAGAGCCAAGGTCGATGCGGCGATCTCTTTCAACAACGTCGGTTGCGCCGAGCAAGCCGGGGTGACCCGGATCCTGGGCGACAGCCTGCAGAAACAGCTGGGTATTCCCAGCGTCGTCGTCGACTGCGACATCCTCGACAAGAACTTCACCCCCAGGGAGCAGATCGAGCAACAGTTGGAACGCTTCTTCGAGATGGTGGTGAATGGCGCCGCCTACAAGCAGAGGAGGGCTCAGCAATGAATACTCCGTTCACAGCACTCAGCGAGATGATCCGGCTGACCTCTCCGTTCCCGGAGAGCGTGACCGTGAAGGCCTGGAAGGCCGATGCCAGGAAGATCATCGGCCTGGCGTACCTCGCCGTGCCGGAAGAAGTGATCCACGCCGCCGGGATGCTTCCCTTCCGGCTGTCGGGCGACAACCAACCGCTGCCCATGCAGCTGGCCGAGTCCTACGTGCTCTTCAATCAGTGCGGCGTGACGAAGGGCCTCTGGCAGCAGGTCCTCGAAGGCAAGTACGCCTTCCTGAACGGCGTGGTGCTTTCCAATTTCTGCGATGGCATCCGCCGGCTGTATGACAACTGGGTGGAGTTCAAGCCGATGCCGTTCATTGACGTCATCAACTTCCCGCGCAAAGCATCCGAGGACGCGGTGCAGATGTACCTGGCCGATCTGGAGGAGTGGCGGGACAGGCTCTCCGAGTTCCGCATGCAGCGGATTCAAGACATCGAACTGCAGCGATCCATCGCCGTTTACAACCGCACGCGCGAGCTCATGCAGGCCTTCTACGAGGTCCGCAAACGCGATCGGCCACCGGTCACGGGAGCCGAGACGATGGAAATGATGAAGGCAGCCGGCAGAATGCCGCGCGAGCAGTACAACGACCTGCTCGCGCAGTTGCTCGACGAGGTCAAGGGCTCGGGCCGCGAGATCAAGAAGGGCAAGCGGCTGATGATCGTCGGCAACGACATCCATAACAGCCACTGGATTGCCGCCATCGAGGAGCTGGACGCCGTCGTCGTCACCGACGAGATGAACGCCGGCTCCCGGTACTTCGCGGGGAAGGTGGACACCGGACTACCGCCGATGGAAGCCATCGCCCGCCACTACGTCCTGGGGCGTCCCCAGGAGGCCATGACCTTCGAGTCGAATCGCTTCGACTACATCGTCAAGTTGGCGAAGGACTACAAGGTAGACGGTGTGGTGTCTGAGAACCTCCGCTACTGCGCGCCCGTCGGCAACGACAAGCCGTGGCTCAAAAAGGAGATGGTCAAGCACGGCATCCCGATCATGGAACTGGACCTGGAGTATTGCGAAGAGCCGAGCGGCCAGACCACACTGCGGGCCGAGGCGTTCCTCGAGCTGCTGCAAAGCTGAAAGGAGAAGCAGGCATGGCAGTAGCAGGCGTCGACATGGGGGCGCTGTTCACCAAGGTCGTGATCCTCGACGACCAGGACAAGATCCTGGCTGCGGTGTGCCTGGACATCGGCGATGACTTCGTGACCGAGGCCGTTCAGGCCTCCAACGAGGC
>DATKAF010000261.1:0-15817 GCA_035498395.1 Anaerolineales bacterium | reverse complement strand
CCGTTTTCCGCCTCGGCCTTGCGGCGATAGCAGTGGTCCTGCTCACCTATCTGCCAATGCATCACGCCGATCCGCTCGGCGTGGCGATGATGCTTGGGGCGGCCGCACTGTACGCGCTGCACCTGCCGATCAACCAGCGCGTCCTCTACGAAGTACCGGCACCGACCGTCACCCTCTATACACTGCTGGCCATGAGCGCCACCGTCATCCCGGCGTACCTCATCTTCGACCGCCAGCTTCCCCCACCCGGCAGCGAGTGGTGGCCGGTGATGGGCCTGAGCCTGATGACCGCCCTCTCCCGGCTGATGCTGTTCGTCGGTGTGAAGCGCATCGGCGGCATGCAGACGGCGCTGCTGGGCCTGGCGGAGCTGTTTGTCACCGTTACATTCAGCTACGCGTGGCTGCAGGAACAGCTCACTTGGGTTCAGTGGCTGGGGGCCATCGTCCTGTGCGTAAGCCTGCTCCTGGTGCGCTTTGAGAAGCCGCACCCCCTGATGCAGGCAGGGCACTCCGGCTGGTTAGCCTGGATCCGCGCCCCCGACGAGTCGGATAACGTGCCCTGGGGTCCCCACGAGTAGGGAACGGCAGCGGCCTCTCTCGAGGCCGCTTTCGATTCTCGGATGGCGGAAGCCGCCGGAAGTACAAGCCAGCCTAACTGTCCCCCTCGTATACATAGCCGGTGCCACGCACGCTGGAAACTCGTTCAGCCAGGACCGGGAACTGTTCCAGCTTGTGCCGCAGGCGGCTCACCAATGGCCGCAGGATTTCCGGCGCCTCTCGCTGCGATGTGTCATATCCTTGCACGAGAAGCACCAATTCCCGGTGCGAGAATACTTTTCCTTCGTTCTCCATCAGGATGCGAAGCAGGCGCCCTTCGGCGGGCGTCAGGTGCTCCAACCGTTTGCCGGCACGGATCTGTCGTCGGGATAGATCAACCAGGGTCCCATCCTTCAGCCGGAACTCCTTCACCGACTCGTCCACCTCCGAAGCGTCTCCCATCCCGCTTTTTGCCTGGAGCTTCGTGTTGCGCCGCGCCAGGCCCTTCTTGACACTGGCGATCACCTGTGCGGGCGAGGCAGGCTTCGTTAGATAGTCGTGGATCCGCAGCCGCAGCGCCTGGACTGCAGAGTCGGTCGAGCTATAAGCGGTCAGTAACACCACCTCGGTATCGGGCGAGGCCTGATTGACCACCTGGATGACTTCCAGACCGTCCATGCCGGGCATGCGCAAATCCACGATCATCAGGTCTATGGGATGAGTGCGCACGTGCTCGATCGCCGCCTGCCCGTTAGGGACGGCTACGGCGTTGTAGCCCTCGAGCTTCAGAATATCGCATAAAGACTGTCTTGCGACCATTTCATCGTCCACGATCAGAATGTTCGATTTCATGCCGGCTCTCCTTTGGGCAGGAACACCCGGAAGCAAGCCCCTTTCCCATGGTCGGGCACCAGCTCGAGGATTCCGCCGTGCGCTGTGATTATGTTATAGCTTACTGTCAGGCCCAGGCCCGTTCCCCCGTCTTTCGTACTGAAAAAAGGCTCAAAGATGCTGGATTGCTGCTCGCGGGGAACGCCTCGGCCGCTATCCTGGAATAGAAGTTCCACACCCTCCGCTTTCGAGCGGCCGGTTATCCGCAGGTTTCCGCCGTTTGGCATCGCATCGTAAGCATTCAGGATCAGGTTGATGAAGACCTGCTGGATCTGGCTGCTCACCGCCATTACGGAAGGCAGCGCCGCGGGCACTTCGTTCTTCACATGGATGCCGCGTTCGGTCAACTGCTTTGCTGTCAGGCTTATCACGTAGGCCAGTAGCTCCGAAATCCTTACTTCCCTGGGCCTGGCAGCGCCGGGCCGGTAGAAGTCCAACATGCGCTGCACGGTCGTGGACAGCCGCTCCAACTCGCTGCTCGCCATCTCAAAGTACTCTTTGCGCTTTTCGGGGTCCAGGTCTTCGCGACCGGCCAGGTGCAGGCAATTCTGGACAGACTGGAGCGGGTTGTTGACCTCGTGCGCGATCGAAGCGCTCAGGCGGCCGGCCGCGGCCATCTTCTCTGCCTGCAGCAGCGCGTTTTGGGACTCCTCGATCTTCCGGACGTAGGCCCGCTGCTCATCATACAGATGCGCGTTCTCAATCGAAGCGGCCGCCTGGCGTGCCAGGATCTGGAACATGTCCAGATCGGCTTCCACGAACGGGTGCTCCTCCGGGTTTCTGCCAGCGTAGAAGACGCCGCGGAATCCCTGGCGGACGATGGGGACGAAGATCACTCCACCCAGGCCCGCCTTCTGCAGGCGGGCTTGGGCACTGGCCTCGCCCGGACCCGACGCATTCAGCATGAGGGGTGCGCCACCCGCATCCACCTGGATAATGAAATCGGCCAAGGCGATTCCCTGGCCATGCAGCAGGATGAACCGCTGCTCGTCAGGCGCGTACTGAAAATAGCCGGCATGTGTGCTGCGCAGGTGGCCGAGGATCGCGTTGATGATAAGCTCCAGCAAGGATTCGCTGCGAGTCTCCGACAGGAGCGATTCGGTGACCTCGAACAACGGGCGCAGGGCGTGGACTCGTGCCGCGTCACGCTTCTGCCGGCTGTCCGCCATGGCCTGCTTGACAGCCTCCAGCAGTTCCGTGCTCTTCTCAAAAGGTTTTAGCAGAAGTCCATCAACACCCTGCCGCAGGGCGCGGATCGCGGTTTCCACTGTACCGAATCCTGTCATCACCAACACCGCCAGGTCAGGTTGCAGCCCCCGGGCGGCGGTGATTACCTCAAATCCGTCGATCTCGGGCATGCGGATATCGACCAGTAGCAAGTCCGCCTTGTTCTGTTGCAGCCATTCCAGCGCGGCACGCGGATCGGTGAGTGCCGTGGCAAGGTAACCAGCGCGGGAGAGCATCCGCTTGCAGAGAAGCGCTATGCCGGGCTCGTCGTCGACAACCAGGATTGAGATCGGATCCATTGCCCTAGTATGGAAGCCACACGGTGAATATCGATCCCTCCCCCGGATGGCTTTCCACCTCGATTGTACCGCCGTGGTCTGTAACAATTCCATACGTTACCGAGAGGCCCAGACCTGTACCTCCTCGCGTCCCTCGCGTGGTGTAGAACGGCTCGAAGATCCGCTCCGTATCTTTGGGGCTGATGCCGATTCCGCTGTCGTGGATCTCGGCGGTCGCCCAATTCCGGCCATCCTTGATCTGCAGGGCTGTTCGAATCAGCAGGCCCCCACCGGTCGGCATCGCCTCGACTGCGTTGTGGATCAAGTTCAGGAAGACCTGCTTCATCTGGTTACTGTCGACGGATACCCATGGTAGGTCCTTCTCAAAGTGGGATTCCAATTGCACCCCGCTCGTGTGGATGAAGTGCCGGGTGAGCGCCAGGACATCTTCGATGATCTCGTTCAGATCGCAGCTGGCTCGCGCTCGCTCACCCTGGCGGGCAAAGTCCAGGAGCCGCCGCACGACTCCGCGGGCTCGCAGTGCTTCGTGGAGCACCATTTCGACATCCGCGCGGTGGGGCGATTCATCGGGCGTCTCATCCAGGATGAGTTCGGCAAAGCCGGTCACTGTGGTCAGAGGGTTATTGAGCTCGTGGGCGATTCCGGCCGCCATCTCACCGACCGCCACGAGCTTCGCCCCCTGAACCAGCCTGCTTTCCGCCTCCTGCTGGGCGATCAGGCGCGCCTGGGATTCTACTTGAGCTGCCCGCAACTGCCGGATGGTCTCTTGCAGCCGCCCGTAATGGTTGGCGCTGGATACGACCGAGGCCAGCACGCCGGCCAGCGATTCCATCGCCAGCAGATCGTTGTTGCTGAAGGCGTTCGGCTGCGTGCTCTGGACATCGATGAGACCCAGGATTTGGTCACTATCCTTGAGCAGCACGCACATTGCGGAACCCGTGGCGGAGGCCGCTCCATCGGCAGCATTGGCCAGTACGTTCTGCCCGGTGCGGAATGCCCGCGCCGCCACGGTATCTCCGGCTAGGGTTTCCGCGGGCGTCGGCGCGGGTTGGGCCGGGTTGCCTTTTGCGCTGCCCGAACCAACCACGAAATCCTGAGGGGCGTCTCCCACGAGCAGGACCGTCGCTCGTTCGTAGGCGAAGTATTGCGCCAGCAGGTCCGCGGCGATCTGGGCGACCCCTCGCTTGTCAGTCAGGCCGATCACCTGCTGAACCACTTCGTGGATCAGGCCCAGATTTCGAGCGCGGCCTTCGGCTTCTTCTCGCAGCCGCCCGTACTCGATCAGGCCTGCCAGGTGGCTGGCAATGACCACCATCAGGTGCTCATCGTATTCGCTGAAAGCGTCCGGCCGCGTGCTCTCCAGCGAGAGCAGGCCCATGGTCTGGCTGCGTGATTTTAGCGGAACGATCAGCGTGGAGCGTGCCGCCGGATAGTTGGGTCGAAAGTCGGGCCCGGCATCTGTAAGCCTCAAGATCCTGCCCCGCAGGAAGGGAAGAATGGGATGTTCGGCAAGGCTTGCCGTCTGGGTGCTGAACCGGCCTTCCCGATTGCGATATTCGCGCACGAGCCGCCCATCGAGCGACGGCAGGTAGATGGCGATGAGTTCCGTGTGGAACGACCGCGCCATGTAGCCGAACACCCGCCGCGCGATCTGGTCCAGGTTTTGCGCAGATGACACGGCCAGAGCAAAGTCGTTCAGCATCGCAAGACGCCGAAGGTGCCCTGTGAGCTCGTTGAAGGTTACGATCACTTCTAACGGTTGCGACACGCGCCTGGCCAGTGCACGCAGCGCCTTCAGTTTGCGGGGGCCGAAGTCTTCCTCCCCCCATAGCGCAACCGCGCCGATCACGCGCCGCCCGATGACCATCGGCAGGCAGATCCAGTAACGCGTTGACTTTCGGACCGGATGCGGAAGGCAATCCCAATCCTGCTCGCCGCGCGCAACGATCACTTCGGCAAGGCCGCGATGCGCCCGCCGGAGCAGCCGGTTCGATTCGATCGGAAGTGACATGCCGGTCAGGCGGGAGTCGTTCCGCTGCGCAGCAATCTCGAGCATGTCGCCGCGGCGTATGGCCAGCCACGCTCCCTGCACATCCACGTCACGCACAAAGCCGGATAGGATGCGGTCCAACGCCCGCGGCAGATCGTATGCAAGCTCCGCCTGCATATCCGGGACAAGCACCTCCGCCGATGCATTGTTCTCCGGAGCGAGGATCAGGCGTGCCAGCATCTGCCAAATGCGCAGCTCGCGGCTTCCGAGCGAGCGGGCACACACCAGCAGCATTTCGGAGTCGGCTGCGAGTGGAAAGGCATAGAGCCGTCCCTGCCCCAGCCTGGAATCATCAGCCAAGGTGAGCGGACTGCCGGCATCGCCTTCCAGAGCGGTCTGCATCCATGCCTGGACAGATGGCCGGAAGAGGTATTTCTCCAGGGCTGATTGCTTGAGTTTCGGGAGATGATGAACGGCCTCTATGAACCACTTCCCCCGTTCACAATCGACCACGGCAGCCCAGGCTGCCGAAGTCAATTGGCAAGCATCACGCAGATGATCTTCCCAAGACCCGCTCATGCGTATGAGGTTCCCGTGCAGAATTATACAGCAGGGTCGGATGGTAAAATAAGCTTCATTATGACGAATTTGACCGTTATCGGGGGTGGACTCGCCGGGTGTGAAGCCGCGTGGCAGGCCGCCGAGCGTGGGCTGACCGTCGATTTGTACGAAATGCGACCGCTGCATTCCACCGGTGCGCACGTGAAGGATCAGCTTGCGGAGCTGGTCTGTTCCAACTCACTGGGCTCGAATCTTCCCGATCGCGCGGCCGGGGTCCTTAAGGCTGAGCTCCGGCGTCTCGATTCCCTGCTGCTCAACTGCGCCGAGGCAACGGCGGTGCCTGCCGGAGCCGCTCTGGCTGTAGATCGCGACGCCTTTGCGAGGCTTGTCACGGAATGGATCCAGTACCATCCCCGTATTCGAGTCTTACGAGAGGAAGTTACTGTGATACCGGACGGCCTTGTAATCGTGGCGTCTGGGCCGCTCACCTCGCCCGGCCTGGCGTCCGATATTGCCCGGCTTGCTGGCCAGGACAATCTCTTCTTTTTTGATGCGATCGCCCCTATCATTACATTAGACAGTATCAACATAGCGATAGCCTACCGGGCCTCTCGCCGCGAGCAGGATGGAGATGATGATGGCGATTACATCAATTGCCCTCTGAACAAGGATCAATACTACGCCTTCGTGGATGCCCTGATCAGTGCTGAACGGATCGAACTCCGCAGCTTCGAGGCGGCCATCGCCGACGGGGTCAAAGCCGGTCGCTTTTTTGAGGGCTGTTTGCCGGTCGAGATCATTGCCGCCCGCGGCAAGGATTCACTTGCCTATGGGCCGCTGCGCCCGGTCGGTCTAAGGGATCCGCGTACAGGCCGCCACCCGTTCGCCGTAGTCCAGCTCCGACAGGATAACCTGGCCGGAAGCCTCTACAACATGGTGGGCTTTCAGACGAACCTGAAACACCCGGAGCAGCAGCGCGTCTTTCGGATGATCCCGGGCCTTGAGAAAGCGGAGTTCGCCCGCTACGGTCAGATGCACCGCAATACGTTCATTGCTTCGCCGCAGCTGCTGCATCCAACTCTCCAATTTGCTCACCGGCCCGATCTGTTCTTCGCGGGTCAGATCACGGGGATCGAAGGCTACGTGGGCAATATTGCCAGTGGCTTGCTTGCTGGCATCAATGCCGCGCACCTCAACAACGGCATGCCGCTCGTGACTCTGCCGGCCACGACCATGCTGGGCGCCCTGTGCGATTACATCACTCACGCCGAGCTGCGGACGTTCCAGCCAATGAAGGCCAATTTCGGCATCCTGCCTGCTTTGGAGTCGCCGGTTCCTCACGGAAAACGTGAACGCGCTCAGGCCTTTGCGAAAAGGGCACTCGTGGACCTGGATCGCTACCTGCAACAAGCTCAAACTCCCATTCCATGACGCGCGGTCGTATCTACCTGTACCTCGGAACCATAGGCGTGCTTCTGGCCGTCGTGATGGCTTGGTATGGGGAAGCCATCGTTCTCCAACGAGGTCGCGCGTCATCCGCCTTCAATGGCGACCGCGCCTATGATGATGTGAAGACCCAGGTCTCTTTCGGGCCGCGCGTCCCCGGCTCGGTCTCTCACACCCGAACCGTAGACTGGATCAAACAACAATTGGAGTCTGCCGGCTGGCAGGTCGAGATCCAGCAATCGAAGATGATGGGTCATACCATCCAAAACATCCGCGCCTACCGCTCGGAAGCGCCTCCGGCCATCATCGTCGGTGCGCACTATGACTCACGCATCCATGCGGACCGCGATCCCAGCCCGAGCAAGCAGGCCGAGCCGGTCCCCGGCGCAGACGATGGCGCGTCCGGTGTGGCAGTATTGCTTGAGTTGGCACGGACGCTCCCGCGGGAGTCAGTGCCGACCTGGCTCGTCTTCTTTGATGCAGAGGACAACGGCAGCATCCCCGGATGGGATTGGCTCCTTGGCTCCAGGGCTTTCGTGCAAGGTATGGACACCCGTCCGCGCGCAATGATCCTGCTCGACATGGTCGGGGACAACGAACTCTCCATTCCTATGGAAGGAAACTCGGATCCCGCGCTGCGGGCGTCGATCTGGAACACGGCCGCGCGCCTGGGCTACGGGGATGTTTTTCCACCCCATGTGAAATACACGATCGAGGATGACCATCTGCCCTTCATCGATGCGGGCATCCCTTCGGTGGACATCATCGACATCGACTATCCATACTGGCATACGACATCTGATACGCCTGACCACGTATCCGCAAGTAGCCTTCAGATGGTTGGCAACGTGCTGTGGGAGTGGCTTGCGGCACAGAAGCCATAAGGGGCGGCTCACGCTGTGCGGCATGTCAAGGGCGGCAGAGAAGCAGTAAAATAGACAGGGACAATGAAGACGCCGGTCCAAGCGATATGAAGGCTACTGAGCTTCTCAACCAGATCCGTCCAACACTGCTTCAACGCGTCTCGAACAGCCTGGCGCGAGGCACTGACGCCCGCGAGGCGTTCGGCGGCGAGCTGCAACAATTCTTCTCGTCACTGGAGCGGGCAATGGCGAGCGGCAACCCCGGCTGGCTGGACGATATCCTCGTACAGTGGACCAGCTCGCCGACGCTGACGGACCTCCAGCAGAAGAGAAACAACGTCACCGAGCTCCTCAACAAGATCATTGCCATTACTAACGACGTGGCCATCGAGTACCTGCCGGAAGAGAATGCCCTGGACCTTCTGACGACCGTAACGCCCATCTATACCTATGCGCTCGAGAAAATCGCACACCTGGAGACGGAGGCACGCGTCGCGTATGTGTCCGCAGAGCTGACCAAGGTGCAGCGGAAATTAGAGAGGCTTGACCAGTCCAAGTCGAGCTTCATCTCGATCGCGGCCCACGAGCTGAAGACACCGCTGACACTGATCGAGGGCTACGCGTCCATGCTGCGAGACATCGTCGTACGCGCTGGCGAGCCTCAGGCCGATGTGCTGCTCACAGGCGTCAACCTGGGCATCCAGAGACTGCGCCAGATCATCGACGACCTGATCGACGTTTCGAAGATCGACAACGACCTGCTGTCGCTGAACCTGCAACCCACCTGTATCGGAAACCTGCTGCGAGTGCTGCTCCTCAACCTGAAGCCGATCGTCGCCGAGCGGCATCTGTCGCTGACCGTGGAGGACTTTCCGGGGAGTGATTTGTGGATATATGCAGACGGCGAACGGCTGCACCAATCCTTCCATAACCTCCTGGAAAACGCAATCAAGTACACACCCGACGGCGGCAGGGTGACGGTGGATGGCCGGACGCTGCCGGGATTCATCGAGGTGACCATTACGGACACTGGAATTGGAATCGCACCAGAGCATCTAGGTTTGATCTTCCGCAAATACAGCCAGTCGGGGCCTGCCCTGCATTCCAGCGGCCGGACAAAGTTCAAGGGCGGCGGGCCGGGGCTCGGGCTGCCGATCACGCGCGGCATCATCGAGGCGCACGGCGGAACCATCTGGGCAGAATCGCCCGGCTGCGATGAGATCCGCTGTCCCGGCTCCACATTCCACGTCCTGTTACCGATCCGCACCGAACCCCAGGACCCCAAGCTCGAAAAACTGTTCGGCAGACTCCAAAGGGAGCAGCCGGAGCCTAATGCCCAAGAAAGCCCCTCAGCCGACGCAACCGCCGCGTGAGCGCGCCTTCCTAGTTGGCGTCGAGATCTACCAGCAGAAACACCACCTGCCCCTCGCCGACTCACTCACCGAACTCGCTCTGCTCGCCGACACGGCGGGCTTGGAGGTCGTTGGCGAGCTAACCCAGAAGCTCGACCGGCCAAACGTCGAGACCTACATTGGGCCGGGGAAGGTGGAGGAACTACGAGCTCTGGCCGAAGAGACCCGCTCGCAGGTCATCATCTTCGATGACGAGCTCTCTCCGAGGCATCAACGCGAGCTGGAGCTTGCCATGGGGGCCAACCTGCGCGTGATCGACCGGACCGCGCTGATACTGGACATCTTTGCTCAGCACGCTCATACAGCCGAGGGCATGCTCCAAGTGGAGCTCGCTCAGTATGAGTATTTCCTGCCCCGATTGACGAGGCAATGGACCCACCTTGCGAGACAGGCTGGCGGCGGCGGAGGGCGCACCGGCTCGGCCGGCGGCGTTGGCCTGCGCGGCCCGGGCGAGACACAGCTCGAAGTGGATCGCCGATCGATCCGCACCAGGATTGCGCACCTCAAGAAAGAGCTCGAAAAAGTGCGCGCCCATCGGATGAGATACCGCGCCCAAAGAAAACGGTCGCGGATACCAACCGTTGCGCTTGTTGGCTATACGAATGCCGGAAAGTCAACTTTGTTGAACCGCCTCGCCAGCGCGGATGTGTTCGTCGCCAACCAACTGTTCGCCACCCTCGATCCAACAACGCGCAGAGTAGGACTGCCCGGCGGCTATCAAGCGCTCTTCACCGATACAGTCGGCTTCATCCAGAAGCTGCCAACAACGCTCGTGGCAGCGTTTCGAGCGACGCTCGAGGAGATCAGCGATGCCGACCTGCTGCTGCATGTGGTCGACATCTCACACCAGAACGCACTGAACCAGTATGAAGCTGTTCAGGAGACACTGCGCGAGATCGGAGCAGCAGGCATACCCGAGGTCACGGCGCTCAACAAGATCGACCGCTTGGAGAAACCCGAAGCTGCGCGAACCACCGCACGGAGATACCCGAATGCCGTGGCAATCTCAGCGTGGCGAGGTACAGGCGAGGTCGAACTCCTGGAGCGGGTCAAAGAGGAGCTGTACGAGCGGTATGTCCCCATCCGGGTACAGCTGCCTTACAAGCAGGGCGCGCTGATCTCCCTCTTCCACGAGAGTGGACAGGTGGAACGCCTGGAGCACATGCAGGGCGGAGTCTTGATGGAGGGGCGCATTCCAAGCAGATTGGCACCGCAGTTTGCCGACTGGAATGTGCAGGACGGCGGGCAGAATGCTCAGGAAGAAGACGAGGAACCATAATGTCCAAGATGTTCGATTGGCTCTCTGAGTTCCTAGCGCACCGCAAGGGGCTCCTGCCTCTGATCGGGCTGGCGTTGATCCTGGCCAACCTCATCGTGGAGCTAACGCTGCCGGCAGGGTGGTTGAGCAGCACGAATCTCCTGCTGCACCTCGGGCTTATTGTTGCGATCCTCGGGCTCATGATCGCATGGGCATTGTAGAAGAGACTGTACGCGAACGGCGGCTATGGCTGCTCGTTTTCGCGACGGGGATCATCGTCGGGCTGCTCCTGCGGTTTCAACTGGCATCCTATGCTAGGATGCCCGGGCACGGGGATTCTGCGTTCTACTACACAGTCGCTAAGAATATCGCCAGCGGCCGCGGCCCGGTCGTCGACTATATCGTTTACTTCTTCGGAGGCCTGCTGCCTCTCCCTCACTACGCAGGCGACTTCTGGAACCCGACCGCGTCGTTCCTGATCGCCATCCCGATGCTGCTCTTCGGCAGGAACATCTCAGCGGCGCTGATCGCGCCGATCGTGGCGGGCATACTTCCAGCCGTCGCGGGGTTCCTGGCCGGTCAGAAATACTCAGGCTCACTGGCTGCCGGCGTCCTGACCGGCCTGCTGACCTTCTTCTGCGCCTTCCAAGTGTGGTTCTCCGTGACGACAGAGGCGATCATATTCGCGGGCGCCTTCGGATCGCTGGCGATTTACTTCATGATGCGCGACCGGGCGTCCGGCTGCTACTTCCTGCTGGCTGCGATATTTACCGGCCTCGCGAACCTCGTCCGGCAGGATAACATACTCCTGCTCGTAACGCTGGAAATATGCGTTCTGGCGGCAGCGCTGCCATGGAGAAAGAAGCTCCGCATCGTGCTGGCGGCTGCCGCGATTCACCTGTTGGTGCTCTCGCCTCTGCTGCTGACGAACTACACAGAACTGCACACGGTATTTCCTGCGGGACCAGGTAAGACCGCGTTTCTCACGACATACGAGGACTTCCACTCGTACAACAAGACAATCGATTGGAAGACACTTCGCGCCACTTGGGGGATCATGGGCATCATCAAGCGGCGACTACACACCGCATCAGAGAACCTGGACCAGGTGCAGTACTTCCTGACGCCGCTGCTTATGCTGCTGACGGTGGTCGCGCTGGTAGATTCGCTGCTTGTGCACCGGGACAAGAATCAACTGTGGCTCCTGCTGCCAGCTGCCATTTTTGCGTTGCTCGAGTACGCGTTTTACACGGTGATCGCGAGCTTCTCGGGGCCCGGCTCGTTGATCAAGAGCCTGGGAACGCTTATGCCATTCATCAGCATGGTCCTTGTGGGATTCTTCGCGAGATACATACAGAACAGGGCCTGGCTCGCACTGGCAGTTGCCGTCGTAGCAGGATACTCGGCATACCAGGGGTACAGCAAGAACCTGGATTCGACAGTTTACTACAATGGCGTGTACCAGCAGTATGAGCAGGTCCGATCCACAATTCTGGCAGACGCGTTGAGCAGAGGCCTCCCCCCTGATGGTATCGTCGTGCTGGCACGAGACACGTGGGATGTGGCCGAAGGAACTGGCTTCAAGGCGGTCATGGTCCCGAACAACGACGTGAACACGATCGTGGACGTGGCAGAGCATTACGGGGCGCACTACATCCTGCTGCCCGCCAAACGCCCCCAGCTCGATAAGATCTACACCGGTGTGACGCCCGATCCGCGGTTCAGGTACATGGCGTCAATCCCGGGCTCAGGCCTCAAGATATTCCGGCTCGACTTCGAGCCGTAAACCCATCACGGCAACGGATGCCACAGCAGCGAGAGACCGGCGGCAACCAGGACAAGCAATGCTCCAGCTGCCGCGAAGACAGCACTGAGCTCGGTGGTCTTGTGCTTGACCACGATGTAGGTCGGCAGTTGCCTGAAAACCTGCTCTAGCTCACGGGCACTGGAAGCAGCGTAGTACTTGCCGCCGGTTAGGTCTGAGATCTCCTGAAGCGTGGCCTCATCGATTCCCCGCCGGAAACTGCCAAAGCCTCCACCGCCCCCACCTCCACCGAACTGTGGCGGACCGCCGGCACCGAAAGGCTCGTTGCTCTGGACTTGGGGGTCACAATCCGGGAAGGATGAGCCGCCATCCGTGCCGAACCCAATTGTGTAGACTCGAACGCCGCGATCGCGCGCCTGCTGCGCTGCGTCGATCGGCAGCGGACCAGTATTGCTCACGCCATCCGTCAGCAA
Source organism: Anaerolineales bacterium (assembly GCA_035498395.1). Lineage (GTDB taxonomy): Bacteria > Chloroflexota > Anaerolineae > Anaerolineales > Villigracilaceae > Fen-1038. The sequence goes on along the minus strand of DATKAF010000261.1, from coordinate 3,095 downwards.
TACGACGATGTCCGGCGCGTACGCACCCTTGGCTACCGGCGGAGGCTCGACCCCTCCGTTTTGATCCGTGACGCTCGGGACAACATTCTTATCCACTTCCGAGATCGCATCGATGGACTTCAAGATGCCGCTGCCAATCGCCGTCCGCCTGCCCGTCAGGAGGCTTTCGATGGCAGTTTGCAGGGCCTCCTGGTCATTCGTGGGCGGTTGGATCTCCTCCGCGAAGGTACCGAAGGCCACGACGCCAATCTGGGTGCCGGGTCCTTGTCGCCGGACGAACGAGATGGCTGCAGCCTCCGCGGCCTGGAGGCGGTTTGGGTGGATATCGGTCGAGCACATGCTGCGCGACACATCGATGCTCAATATGATGGTGGTCTGCCCGGTCGGAATTGCAGCAATCGAAACCGGACGCGCAACAGTAACGGCCAGACTCGCAAGAGCGGCCAGGAACAGCAGGAACGGCAAGTGCCGGCGGACCCACGAGTGCCTGGGCGCAGCCGAGCGGACAAGAGACAGGCTCGAGTAACGATATGCGAACCGGCGCCGGCGTCGAAGTATCCAGATGTAAAGCCCCGCGAGGATGGGTATCAACACCAGCAGGTACAGGAATGCTGGCCAAAGGAAACTCATACCATTAATCTCCAGCCAGGGCGGTCGAGCGCCCGGCTCAAGGCAATCTGCTGAACCAGAAGAGCGAAAGCAATCCACCGATCAGGAGGATGGCGGCGCTCGCGCCGGCAAATATGGAGGTGATCTCTGTCTTCTCGGGCTTGATGATGAGCTCAGGATCGAGGTTGGAATAGATCCTCGACAAGTCCTGCGCAGAGATGGCATTGAAGTAGGTGCCACCCGTGATCTGAGCAATTTGCTGCAGTGTGGGCTCGTCGAGCTGCGTATGCACTGTAAAGCCGTTGATGTGCAGAGTGGCGCCCTCAGGGCTGCCAATGCCCACCGTGTAGATGCGGACGCTACGCTTGGCAGCCGCCTGCGCGGCAGCCAGCGGATCAGGCTGCTCGTTGTTCTCGCCATCGGTCAGCAGCACGACGACCGACGATGTGTACTGGCCGCCCGCGCCAGGATCCGACGTGGCATTTGGATCAGGCGTTACCGAGGAATAGAAGTGCGTTCCCTCATTGCTGGTCTGGATGACCTTCAGAGAAGCCAGCATGCCGTTCGCCAACGAGGTCCCCTTCTGCGGGGACAGACGGTTGATGGATGCTAGCACTTGGTCTTTGTCGTTCGTGGGCGCCTGAACCGAGAAGCCGCTGTCACTGAACGCGACAATCCCAACCTGCACGGTCGAGGGCTGCTTGTCAACAAATGCCCTGGCTGCAGCCTTGGCTGCATCGATGCGGGTCGGCTGAAGGTCGGTGGCTGCCATGCTGCCGGACACATCAAAGGCCAGGATGATCGTGCCCTCCACGCGAGGCAGAGCTACCTCGGTCTGCGGACGCGCGGACGCGAGCATGAGAATGGAGAGGCCTGCGAGCATCAGGAGCGGAGGGATATGCCGCACTGCGCCAATGCGTCGCCCGGATGTGTTCTGCACGAAGCCCATATTCCCATACTGGGCACGGATGCGCTGCCGCCGGCGCTGCATCTGGACATATATGCCCACGAGAACAGGAACGAAGATAAGCGATAGGAGTGCGGCCGGCCAGATGAACGACATTCGGGCTACTTTCGGCGCCGATTCCGCAATGCGCTGAACTGGATAATGGCGTTCACGATGCTGTCATTGGTCGACAACGGCAATTGATCCACACCGGCGCGCTGGAACGCCAGACGCAAGGCATCTTCACGCTGCAACGAGGCTGCACGGAAGCGCTTGCGAAAACGGGCGTCGTGCGTGTCCACGTAAAGCTGCTCGCCTGTCTCGGCATCCTCCATGATGATCGGCCCGACGTCCGGCAGTTCCACCTCACGCGCGTCCCAAAGACGAACGACGACAACCTCATGGCGTCGGTTCAACAGACCCAGCGGCTTTTCCCAGCCTGGAGTCGATATGAAGTCGGAGATGACAAAGATCAGCGAACGTCTCCGGATCGAATGCAACGCGCTCTCGATCAGCGGCGCGAGGCTGGTCATGCCGGAGCGGGCCGCTGGAGGTTGGGAGAGCAGATCGCGGATCAGGTAGAGAACCTGGTTGCGACCGGTCCGAGCCGGAATAAAGCGCTCCACCTGATTCCCATAGAAAATGGCGCCGACGCGGTTGCCACGCCGTGTCAAGAGCCGTGCCAGAGTCGCTACGAAATCCACCAGCACCGCTCGCTTGACGCTGTGGGCCGTCCCGAATTCCACGGAAGGAGTCAAATCCAATAGGAACCAAGCCGCGATATCGCGGTCCTCGGTGTACTGACGGATGTACGGCTCGTCCATGCGCGCAGTGACATTCCAATCGATGTAGCGAATGTCATCGTATGGCTGATACTCGCGCAGATCCGAGAAGTCCACGCCATAGCCATAGAACAGGCTCCGGTAATCACCCTGGAGCTGCCCATCCAGCTTGCGGATGATCTTCCAGTCGATGCGCTGGAGGATCTGTTCAGGCGCTGATGTTTCGGTTACTGCGTTCATGCAGCGGTACCACCGGGATCGGCAAACGATCGACGATCCTATGCAGGATCTCGTCGGCAGATTTGTTCTCTGCAAGAGCCTCGTAGGACAACACAAGGCGATGTCTCATCACGTCCATCGCCATATCCAGCACGTCTTGAGGCAGTGCATAGTTACGCCCACGGACAAGCGCCAGGGCCTTGGCAGTCAGGATCAAGTTGATGGAAGCACGCGGACTGGCACCGAACGTGATGTAGTGCTCCAGCTCCTTCAGGCCTACTTCGCCGGCCTTGCGTGTGGCCGAGACCAAGCGGACAGCATATTCGATCAGCGCTGGATCGACGTAGATGCCATCCGTCTCCTTCTGGAGTTCCAGGAGCTGATCCGTGCTAAGTACCTGCTGGATCGACTGGAGGGCGCCCGTCATGCGTTCGACGACGACGAATTCCTCGGTCGGGCTGGGATAGCCGACGAGGACCTTAAGCATGAACCGGTCGACCTGAGCCTCTGGGAGCGCGTAGGTTCCCTCAGTCTCGATG
>DATKAF010000260.1:0-5039 GCA_035498395.1 Anaerolineales bacterium | reverse complement strand
AAATCGACGCCGGCGACTATGGACATGGTGTAGTGCTCCTACGGGGGATCGGGACCTGGGGGTCCCACGCAGACCTGGCGGTCTGCCCCACAAGATTAGTTGTGTTGGTGGACATTCCAGCCCAGGTAACGGGTTGCGGCTTCATTTACACAGACGCCGACATGCGCGAGATTGGCGGCGGTGTGGTGTTCGAAGCCGCGCTCGCAGATGAAGTGCAGCAGGCTTTGGAGGTTGGCGATGCGAACGACGCCGGCGCCGCCGAAGGTCTGCAAGGGGTCATCCGTGAATTCGCCCTGGCCTACGTAGCCGTCGATGCGGCCTTCGCGATCGTTGGTGGAAAAGCGGGCGAAGCTCATCGGGCCCGACTTCACAAGGCCCACGCAGGTTCCATAGGTGTTCTCCCGACCCACCGTGCCGGCGATGATCTGCTGGAAATCCATTTTCACATCGCGGAAGAAGTGCTTAGGCAGGTTGCTGCAATGGAAGCAAACCGCTTTGTCGGGATCGTCGCCGTAGTTATTGTTCCAGTCGAGGAGGGCGCTGGGGGTCTCGGAGGCTAGCTGCAGGGCGTGCATTCCGACCACGCCGCAGATGTCGACCTCGCAAGCGCTGGACATGAGGTTCTCGCTCATCATGCTCATGATGGTGCAGGGGACGACGCCAAAAAATTCTTCGAGGGAGGTCCAGCACTGGATGGCGCTGATGGACGTCTCGGTCTGCTCCATCCAATGATCGATGACGGCGCCGAGCTTGGCCATTTTCAGGAGAGCGTCGCAGGGAACGCTGTCGGTGGTGACGTATTTCCGGATCTGCTCGAGTTTGTCCACGGCGGCAGGGTCCTTGTCGCCCATGCGATTAATGCGGCCAAGGATTTCGGAGAGGTCGATCGGTTCGATCGAGATGCCGTTGGCTTCGAGGAGTTTCTCGCTGTAGCGGACGGTGTTGAAGGCGGCCGGGCGGGCTCCGATGGAGCCGATGCGGAGGCGGCGCAAGCCGCGGACGACGCGGCAGACGCCGGCGAACCAGGCGAGGTCGTTCTTGAAGAATTCGGAATCGGGGGCTTCGGTGTGGCGGGTGGTGAGCGAGTAGGGAATGCCGTATTGCTTAAGGTTGTTGCAGGCGGACATCTTGCCGCAGAAGGAATCCCGGCGGTCGGTGATGGTCATTTTGCCGGGGGTGTCGGGCGTGGCTTGGATGAGAACAGGAACACGGAGGTCGGCGAGGCGGAGGGTGTCGGCAATGGCGCGCTCATCGCCGAAATTGGGGAGGGTGACGATGATCCCGTCGATGCGGTTGCCGTTGCGGCGGAAAAGGTCGGCGCAGGCGTGAGCTTCGGCGCGGGTTTCGACGGCGCCGTATTTGGTTTCCTCGGGAGTGGGCGCGACAACGTCGTAGCCGGCGTTCTGGATGGCGGCGATCATTTCGAGGCGACCGCTCCGCGCCAGGTGGTCGGGAAAGAATCCCCGGTTGCCGACGATAAGTCCGAACGTAATTGCGCGAGAATTGCCGTTATTCATGGAAGCTAGTTTCCTTTTCCCGGACGGAACCGGATTGAGTAGAATGCGCCCAGTATGATGAGCAGCGCTCCCCACCAAATGTTTGCGTGAAGGTCGGCCCGCACTACGGGATGTTCCGCAGGTGGCTCGAAGAGGCCGGCGCCCAGGATGAGAAAGCCGTAGACAAGCAGCAGGACGCCGATGAAGAACCAGATTGATAGCATTCCCGGACGATGCATACGCTTACCAGAATATGATCTGCAGGACAATAAAGGCCACGCCTATGGCAGCCGCCCAGAATATGGGCCGCTGGTAGAGCGGCAAGTGTCCCTCAGATGGGATTTCCGTGCAACCGTATACTAAGCCTACCAGTTCCTTGTCGGGCTTGGGACGGGTGGCGAGGCTGACGGCAACGGTGACGATAGCGCAGATAATTCCCGACCAAAGAGCGCGGAACATATTCTCAGCCATGTCCTTGGCTTCGGGCGAAAGGGCGATGTAGCGGATGGCCGAGTGGTCAACCTTAACCCACGCCCACATGGCGATCGAGGAGACTGTTCCGGCGAAGAGGCCCCAGAATCCGCCCGCGGGTGTCGCACGCTTCCAGAGCATTCCGAGTAGAACGGTGCCGAACAGAGGGGCGATGAAGAAACTGAACAGCGCCTGAACATAGTCCATGATGCTGAGAAAGCTCATCACCAGGTACGCTGTTCCGATGCTGACGAGGACGCCTAGAATGGTGCACCAACGTCCGACATTGACATAGTGCGAGTCGGTCCCATCCTTTTTGAACATGGCGCGGTATATGTCATAGGTCCAGACCGTAGCGAATGCGCTGACGTTGCCCGCCATGCCGGACATGAAGCCCGCGATTAGTGCGGTGATGCCCAGTCCCAACAGCCCCGGTCCGCAGTAGCGGGCGAGCATTAGGGGAAGTACTTCGTTATAACTATGCGCGCCAGTGACTCCGACCTGGCTTTCGCCGACTAATTTGTCGGGGAGGACGGCAAGTCCTAGGAGGCCGGGCAGGATCACAATGAACGGCACCAACATCTTGAACGCGGCCCCGATGAGAGGGGCGGTTTTGGCGGAGCGGAGATCCTTGGCGGAGATGACGCGCTGGACGACCAGGAAGTCGGTGGTCCAGTAGCCCATGGAGATAACGGCGCCGAGTCCGAAGACGATGCCGATCCAGTGGATGCCCATGGGATTGTCGGTGAAGGAGCCGAGCGTTCGCCAGAGGTGTGTGTAATCCTGGCCAGGGAAGCGCTCGTGGATCCGCTGGACCATGCCGCTCCAGCCGCCGGCGTCGAGGAGGCCGATGATCGAGATGAGCAGGGCGCCGAGCCAGATGAGGACGAACTGGAGAACCTCATTAAAGATGGCGGAGAGGAGGCCGCCGAGGAAGACGTAGAGCGCTACGGTAATGGACGAGACCCAGATGCTGAAGTGGATATCCCAGCCGAGGACCACCTTCATGACGAGCGCCATGGAGTACATATTGATGCCGCTCATCAGGACAGTCATGAGGCCGAAGGAGATGGCGGAGAGCGCCCGCGCCGGCTCGCCGTAGCGGAGGCTGAGATAGCCGGGGACGGAATGGGTTTTGGAGATGTAGTAGAAGGGGATCATCACGATCCCCAGGAAGATCATGGCTGGGATGGCGCCGATCCAATACCAGTGCGCCGCCAGGATGCCGTATTGATAGGCGGAGGCGGCCCAGCCCATCAACTCGAGCGAGCCGAGGTTGGCCGACAGAAAGCTCAAGCCGGCGATCCAGGCGGTCATCTCGCGGCCGGCGAGGAAAAAGTCTTCACCAGTTTTTGTGTAGCGCTTGAGGTAGAAGCCGATGCCGAGGACGGCGGCGAAGTAGAGCGCGATGATGGCGAGGTCCACGCCCGAAAGGGACATAAGGCGGGAGGGCGCCTGGAGGAGGAGTGCGGGCAATGGAATCGCTTGCACGAGCACATAGTATGGGGACGCGGAGGGGGCTGTCAAGCCGAGGGGGAGGGAGGTTAAGACGTGGGAGCCGTCGAACGAGGCCTGTTAAAGCTGTTGGAAGCGGGATGACAACTTCGGCCTTTTGAGGTTTGGAGGCGATCCGAGGGTGTTCACCAGAAGCGATCCGTGATATAAATTGTTCGGTTTTTCACCTATGGATGTCAGGTTCACCTATAAATGTGTGTGTCTCCTTGGATTGGTTTGTTTGCAGGGGTGCGGAGGCAGAGACCGGGGTGAACCGGGGGTGTGGTTTGTCCATGCCAGCGATCCCGATCTCTTCCTGCCGAACTCGACGGATGCGGCCGCAAACGCCGCAGTTGCCCGGCAACAACAGCTGAATGAGAAGACCGTCACGGATCTCTTCCAATCCATCCGCTCGATTGGCGAAAGCGCCCAGCCACCGGCGTTCCTGGCCCTGACCGGCGACCTCGGATTGGATCCCTGTTTGATCGCACCCGCAACGGCCAAAGAACCGAAAGCTTGTGCGGACACGGCGGTAGCGGCGCAGCGCGATCAGCAAATTGAACGCTTGGCCCGCATTTTTGCAGCGAGCCCAGTGCACGATATCTACTTCGTCGCGGGGGAAAGGGACTTGGCGCGAGGGGACCCGGGGGCAGATGCGACCGGGTACCTCAATAAGCTCTTAGCGGCAGTACAACAGAAGCTGGCTGCCGGCCCAAGTGGAGTAGTGCTGCACAATCTGACCGGCTGCTACGACCCGGCCAGCAGCACGGTCCTATGCGATGCCGACATCCCTGACACAGAGTATCGTCTGATCGGCGGTCCGTCCTGGTCATTTGCGACCGCCGGAGCCGACGCGGCGATTCAAAGGCGGCAGTTGGATACGTTCTGCGGCTTGCTTGCGCGGGCGCGGCAACAGAAGAAGAAGCCACTGGTTCTAAGCCACATCCCCGCTATCGATGATCCTCAACTCATCGCTCAGAGCCTTGGACCAGCCGAAAGGCCGGCGACGCCCACAAAAGAAGCCAAGAAACAAAACGATCCGCAGACTCCGCCGCCATCCACATCACTGTGGAAGACAACCGGCGCCATATTCGACAGTTGGAAGGCTGCCGAGGCGTCAGACGAGGTCGCGGCCGTATTTGCGGGCCATCTGCATGACTCACATCGGGAAACCTACCAGCGCCCATACAAATGGGTAAGCGCCGAAAGCCGCGGACCGGGACTCAGCAAGCTGTACCTGGCGCCACCCTTGTCACTTACTGGCCAGGAAAGCTCGCCCTTCCAGTCGCGCGGCTTTTCGGTGGTCCGGTTGGACCCGGGCGGCGTCGAATCCGTTCTCTACTGGTATGACCCGAAGACGGGTAGCTTCCGACCGGAGGCGACTACTAGGCCTCCACGTGCGGCGCCGAATGTCGTATGGACATCGATTTTGTGGTTGTGGAGTTTGGACGAGGCCGGCAAGCCTCTGGAACGCATGGCTACCCTCCTGATAGCGTTCCTGGCGGCCTTCCTGACAGTGATGGCGATCTCCCAGATTTCGCCGGAACCCGATGGCCAACCAGCAGGGCAAACGTCCGG
>DATKAF010000259.1:0-4324 GCA_035498395.1 Anaerolineales bacterium | reverse complement strand
GTCTTCCCGCCTTTATCTCGAAACTCGGATTTCGCCCTCCCCTTTAGGAGATTGTCGGAGAGAAGTCGTAGCGAAGCGAAGAATCGCGTAGCACATAGTCCCCCTGTGGGATCCCGTAGCGAAGCGGAGGGAGGGTTGGGGTAGGGCTTCCGCGAGGAGTTGCCATTTGGAAAAGAACCTTCAAGCCGTGCCCGGATGGTCAGCTTGTTGGGCTTTGGGGCGAGGAGCAAGCCGTACAGCCAGCTACTGAGTCTCTTCGATTCTCCGGATCATCATCGGCAGTTCGCCCAGATCTTTGATCTGGAAAAAACCCGGCTGCGCGGCAGGCGTTTCTGCGTTTTCGTGTAGCCAAGACAACTCCTGCGGGATATATACCGCGTTGCCGCCGATCTCCAGCACCGGCAGGATGTCCGATCGCAGCGAGTTCCCGACCATCAGGAAATCCTGGGGGCTGACGGAGTGTCGTCTCAGGATCGCCCTGTAAGTCGCCGCGCTCTTGTCGCTGACGATCTCGATGTGCTGGAAATGCTGCGCCAGGCCGGAACGCCCGATCTTTGTCTCTTGGTCGAGCAGATCTCCCTTGGTGATGAGCATCAGCCGATGGTTCGGCGAGAGCATAGCCAGCGTCTCCGATGCATGGTCCAGGAGTTCGATGTCTGCCCCCATCATCTCGCGTGCTCCCTCGATGATCTGCTGGATATCCCTTGCACCCACACGCCCTTCGGTCAGCTCGATTGCTGTTTCGATCAGCGATAGGGTGAACGCTTTGATACCGTAGCCGAAGTGCGAAAGGTTGCGCATCTCCGTCTGGTATAACCGCTCATCCATCTGCCCGTCGACCATGTAGCGGCTCAGTATTTCCTTGAGCCTGTTCTGGGCGCGCACATACAGCCGCTCATTGTGCCACAGCGTGTCGTCTGCGTCGAATGCGATGATGGCGAAGGGGGTCATAGGATTCCGGAACGAAAAGTACAGGACACGGAAAGCACGGATTGGACGGATTTACACGGATTTCTTTTTGGCTTGTGTAGCAGATCCTTGCTCCTCCGTGTCTGTCCGTGAAATCCGTCTACCGCCTCCTACTCACAGCGGAAGCGGGCCAGCGCATCGTTCAACAGCGCCGGGGCTTGCGCCTCCTGCGGTGTATAGACCTTCCATGCAAACGCACGACCCCCGCACAGCCAGGCCGCTGCCGCGCCATACGGCAGTGTGGAGGCCGCCCCGGCCGTCGGCGTGATCGGCTGGAAGAAAACCTTTGTCCTCCCCGATGAGATCTGCTGAACGCCGCCACTGGGCTGGTCGGCGCCATACTGCATGACCAGCGGCAGCATGAACTGCGGATCGGTCGCGCCCGGTGCAGGTTGCCACACCACTTGCAGGAACAGGCTGCTGCTGTACGCCGCCAGGATGCCCTGGGTGTAACTGCTGGGCGACGCCTGGTTCTGCGCTGCGCTCACATCGTAGAACGCCATGTCCTTCGGATGCCCGATGCAGAACTGGTACTCGCAGAACACGCCCGATAGCGAGACCGGCGTCGGCGGCAGAGGGGTTGGGTAGGGGGTTGGGGGCGGGATGGGCGTGCTCTTCGGCAGTGAGCTTAACGTGGCGGCCACAGCCAGCTCGATCTGTACCTTCGGGTCCGGCGTGGGGATATCCAGCGAGCCGCACGCGCTGCTCAGCAGTGCCGTGAGCGCGAGCACAGGCAGGAGTCGCGTCTTCATGGGCAGGCCTCCTGGATGGATGGAGTCAGCGCCTCGGCTAACAGGTGCTGGCCGGCGGGGCGCAGGTGCAGGGGTGTATCACTGTATAAGGAAGCGGGATATTTGTCCCACAGGTCCAGGTAATTCCAGCCGTTCTCTTTGGCCGCCTCGCTCACGTACTGCCGGTACTGGTCATACACCCAGCGCGGGTAATAGCTGTTATAGCGGATGTCGCTGTTGGGCTTGCCGTTCACGACCAGCATCGGCTCGTTGACGAGCAGCACCGGCACGTTGCCTGCCAGAGCGTAGAAATCCTGCACCTGGTCCAGCGACACCTGTCCCTTGCGCAATGTCGGCGGCTTGAGCCCTTCGAACGTGACGTCGCTGCTGAGCGTGGCAGGCAGCTTCTCCGGCGGCCCCGCGAGCTGGTCGACGCCGGTGGCAAGCTGGATCAGCGTGTAGAGTTGGTAGCGCGCTTCCCGGAAAGCCGCTCGGCTCTGCTCGGCCCACTGGTCGAGCCAGCTGGGTGCGCTGTAATCCTTGGGCAGGAAGTCGAACCGGTGCCCGAGTTGGTAGAACAGACCCGGGTTCTGCGTCACCAGCCAGTGGTCGACGCGCGTCTTCGGCATCAGTGTGTACCACGTGATCATCCAAACGATCATGTCGGGCTGGTACTGCATCGCCTTGTCCAGGATCATCAGGTCCTTCGTGGCTGACGAGCGCGGGAAGCTTAGGTTATACACCCGCACGTTCTTGTCGCCGCATTTGAGGCCGAGCGCATCCATCTGCCCTGGCAGTGTCTGGTCGGGGCGCAGTTGCAGGCCCCACACGGCAGAGTCGCCCAGCACCAAGACTCGGAACTCGCCCGGCGCCTTTGGGTTCGACACAATGTGAGACGCGAACATCGCGTCCAGGTTGCCGACGTCTTGCGCATCGTCCACTGGTGAGAGCGTTGCCAGCGGGAACCGCTCCCGCTTCATATTCAGGAGCGCGTAGGCGTTGAATGGAGCCAGCCCCGGGAAGACCCACATCAGGGTATATTCAAGGATGGCGAAGAGCAGCAAGCCCTTGACCAGCACTCGCCAGGGCTTCACGGCGTTCTGCATGCGGGCATTATACACGGAACAAATTCGCGGCCCGCGCCGTCCAGTGCGGAGCAAAGGAGAGATTCAATGAGAATTCTACGGGCGCTTCTTCCCGGCCTTGCCTTGATACTCACAGCTTGCTCGCCGCGGCTCATCCCCCTGCCGACCCAGACGGTTCTCCCTACGCAGCCGCCCGCGCTGGAGACCCCGGCTCCGGGGAAGCCTCCCAGTGCGACTCACCTGCCGGTCGACCTCACGGCCGCGCAGCGCGCCGCTCTTGCAAGTCTATCTCAAAGCCTCGGCGTCCCTGCCGACCAGATCAAAATCATCTCTACCGATCCGGTTACATGGCCGAACGGCTGCCTGGGCGTGACCCGCATAGGCGTCCTGTGCACGCAAAGTGAGGTCCCGGGCTTCAAGATCATCCTGGAAAGCGGTGGCACGCAATATGAGCTGCACACGAACCAGGCAGGCACCAGCGTGGCCCCGACGGAGCCGATCCAGACTCCGGATGCGGCAGAGCAGGCGGCCGTGATCCAGCTCGCCCAGAACCTCGGCATTGACAAGAGCCAGATTAAGGTTGTCAGCGCGGACCCCATTGAGTTCCCCGATAGCTGCCTCGGCATTCAGCAGCAGGGCGTCATGTGCGCCCAGATCGTGACACCCGGTTACCTGATCGTGCTGGAGGCCAATGGCCGCCAGTATGAATACCATACCAACGAGAATGCCAGCGCCATTATGCCCGCCTCGGTCTCGCTGATCTGGACGCAGCAGGGCGGCATCGCAGGGCTGTGCCAAATGCTCGATGTTTACCTCTCCGGCGAGATTTACGGGCAGAACTGCAAGAGCGGCGATGGCCGCATGGGTGTCCTCAGCTCCGCCGACCGCAAGCAGCTCGAGACATGGACCGACTCGCTGGGCAGCACGCTCATCGACCTCTCGGATCCGAAGGGTGTCGCGGACGGCATGACGCGCCAGGCTACCCTCAATGGCACAGGTCAGAAGAAGGCCACCGACGCCCAGGAGCACGCTATCTTCGCCTTCGGTCAGAAGCTCTACATGAATTTGTTCCACTAAAGAAAGCTGCATCATTCCGCTAGCCGTAGGTCGAGCCTTCGCGCCGAAGGCCCCGCGTAGGTCGGGTTTCAGCCCGACCAGAGAACCCTGCCCGGCGCGTGTCTCTGCTTCGCCGGAGCGTCGGAGATCCCCGAAGGGGACAGAACCCTTGCGGTGTTTCGAAACGAAGCATAAGGATTTGCCGCGAGGGTTGTAGGGGCACAGCGCGCTGTGCCCATCGACCCGCAGAGCCGATCTCTTCCGCACCCTCCGCGCTGGTCTGTCCCTGGTGCAATTCCAAGGGTCTGCGTCCTATACCACGCGCTGCGCTCAGAACGATCCGGTCTTGACCTCGCCGGCGCGTCGATACGAAGCTATGATCACCCCCAGCGGCGAAATCTTAGACTAGGTCAGTATGAACGCTGCTGGGATGGCGCCGCTGTCGAACAGCGGCTTACCCTTCCCGAGGGTGATGGGGAATAT
>DATKAF010000258.1:0-28830 GCA_035498395.1 Anaerolineales bacterium | reverse complement strand
TGCAGGCACGACTTCCAGGGCATAGCCCAGTTGCTCACCCAAAGCTCTCAGGCGCGCCGCATCGCCCTCGCGTCCCTTTCCGAGGGCGAAGTCATAGCCGATCAGCAGCCGCTCCATGCCGAGGTGTTCTTTTAGCCCCGCTACGAAGTCGGCGGCCGCGGTGCTGGCTACGGAGGCATCGAAGGTCTGTACGACGACGACATCGATATCCAAGACGGAGAGCAGCCGGATCCGCTCTTCGGGCAATGTGAGGCACTTGAAGTCACGATTGCCGAGCACTGTGGCAGGGTGTGGCCAAAATGTCAGCACTACCGCTTGGCTTCCCGCCGCGTGCGCGCCCGCGGTCAGGCGACGGATGATTTGCTGGTGTCCGCGATGGACACCGTCAAATACTCCGATCGTCAACCAACTGCGTTGTAGATGAAGCTCTTGAAGTGAATAGGCCGGGATCATAGACACAATGGGCCCGCAGGACACAAAGCGAAGGGGCTTCGCGCGCCCGTGCCCGTCGTGTTTCGCTGCCTGTTAGGAGAAGAAGACTTTCCTGGGCTGCCACTCCAGCTCGCCGGTCTCGCCGGTCATGAGGTCCATGAGAGCGACCAGCTCGCCCTGGGTGCTGACCCCGCGTACCATGCCGGGCTTGGCTTCCGGGTCTGCCTTGACGCGGTGGCCGTGGCGCACGTCTTCCACCTCATCCGGATTGAGCTCGACAGCAGGCCATTCCGCCAGCGCCTCCGCAGCGGGAATCAGGTACTGATACCAGTTCCCTGCATGGAAGGCTTCCTGGAGTTTCCGCAGCGGTGTGGCGTCCCGCAGCGAGAAGCGCCCGCTCTTGGTGCGCCGCAGTCCCACCAGGTACGCGCCGCACCCCAGGGCGGTCCCCAAGTCATTTGCCAGCGAGCGCACGTACGTGCCAGACGAGCAGTGCACGTCGATGACGATCTCGGGCGGCGCCCACTCGAGCACTTCCAAATGATGGACGGTGATCTTACGCGGCGCCAGATCGACATCCTCGCCCTGCCGCGCCATCTCGTACGCTTTGCGGCCCTGCACCTTCACCGCCGAGTACGGTGGAGGTGTCTGCTCGATCTCGCCGATGAACGTGCTCAGGACTTTCTCGAACTGCTCTTCCGTCACATTGACGGGCTCATCCGAATGCGTGAACTTTCCATCGGCGTCGAACGTATCGGTCGTGGATCCAAGGCGAATGATCGCCTGATAGCGCTTGTCTGAAGCGGAAACGAACTCACTGAGACGCACAGCCGGCCCGACCAGGATCACCAGGACACCCGAAGCACGCGGGTCCAGAGTTCCCGTGTGTCCGGCCCGGCGTAGGCCTGTCCCGGTCCGGATGGCCTGCACAACATCGTGCGAGGTCATCCCCACCGGCTTGTCAACAACCAGAACGCCAGATATGGCATTCTTGACTTCCTGGCTATCCATCTTCTTTTCCTCCTACCTCTCGTTTCGACCGTGGCACTTGGACGAAATTTGTCCTATTATAGGCGCGAAAAGTGCCTAGAGACTTAGCAATTCCTTAGTGGCCTTTAGCGCATTCATCTTGACGTCCTCCAGGCTGCCGTCGACGTCGGCGCCCGCCGCTGCGGCATGGCCTCCTCCGCCGAACCTGGTGGCGATCGGCGAAACGTCGATGCCCGGCTCCAGAGCGCGCCAGGAGATCTTCACCCGGTTCTTCGGCTGCTCCACGAAGATCATCCCAACCTTGAAGCCGTCGATGGCGGAGATCACGTTGATCAGGTCGGCGTCGTCACTACCGGAATAACCGGCTGTTTTGCGGTCTTCGAGCGTCATGGTTCCCCAGACGATGCCGTCCTTGCGCTCCAGCTTCGCCAGGCCGGCGCCCCAGTAGCGCGCCGCGGCGAAAGAGCGCCGGACCAGCCCCCGCATATAGAGATCGGGCATATCCACGCCGGTTTCCATCAGGGAAGCTACCTGGCGCATGGCCTCGGGAGTGACATTGGACGTGCGGAAACCGAGCGTATCTGTAACGATTCCTGTTAGCAAGGCAGCCGCGATCGGCTTGGTGATCTCAAAGCCCCAACGAGGCAGGTAGTTGGTGAGAATGGCACTGGTGGCGACTTCCTGCCCTTCGATGAGGTTTAACCTGGCAAATCTCTCGTTTGTGATGTGATGGTCGATGTTGATGTCGGGCTGGGGGAGCGATTGGAATGGCTTGCCGGTGCGTCGGAAGTCCGCGCAGTCAACCGTGACAAACGTATCGTAGGGGGCCTCGACGGAGGTCTTGATCCTGTCCACCCCATCCAGATGCCGGAACGATGAAGAAACGCCGTCGGCGAGCACCATCTGAACGTTCTTGCCGGCGTTTTCCAAAGCCAGACCCAATCCAAGCAGTGAGCCGATCGCGTCGCCATCCGGGCGGACGTGAGCCGCGATCAGGACTTGCTGTGCAGCATCGAGGCGGGACCTGATCGCCTCGCCGAGTTGGTCATCCATAAGATGAAAGTACCCTTCTCTTCCCTTCTACGGTTTGGGAGCGCCCTGTCTCCAGGACTATGTCTTCTTCTTGTTGCGGAGCTCCGCCAGGACCCTCTCGATCCGGTCGGCGTTTTCCGGGGTGGGGTCCCAATGAAAGCGGAGCCGTGGGAAGACACGCAGCTCCACCCGCGACGCCAGCGTGCGCCGTATGAAGCCGCTGGCTGATTCTAATCCATCCAGGACTTCGCTGGACCGTGCCGTGCCTTCCACGGCCGATACAAAGATATCGGCATACGCCAGCTCTTTATCGACCTTGGCATCGGTCACGTACACGTTCTTCAGGCGCGGATCGTTGAGCTCCCGGATAAGCAGCTCCGAGAGCTCCTGGCGCATACGGTCCGCAATACGCTGAAGGCGAAGATCAGAGGGCATGGTTACCAGGGATAATGTGCTTCACGATCGTTGCCCAGGTCTCGATACGTGGCGCGAGGCGCCACTACTCGACCACCGGGCGTGCGTTGTGCTTACGACTTTTCCATGACATAGCAAACCAGGATGTCGCCTACCTGGATGTCGTTGAAGTTCTTGAAACCTACACCGCACTCGTAGCCGGTGCGGATCTCGCGCACGTCTTCCTTTTCGTGGCGCAGGGACGCCATCTCGCCTTCGAACGCGACATCCGCGCCGCGATAGAGGCGGACCTTCGCGTTGCGGCGCAGCTCTCCTTCGGTCACACGGCAGCCTGCCACCCTGCCGAGCTTGGAGGCGGAGAAGACCGCCAGCACCGAGGCGCGGCCGATCACCTTCTCGACCTCCACCGGCTCGAGCATGCCCTTCAGCGCCTTCTCGATATCTTCGGTCATGCGGTAGATGATGTCGTAGAGCCGGATCGAGACGCCTTCCGTGTCCGCCAGGCGGCGCGCCGCCACATCAGCCTGCACGTTGAACCCGACAATGATGGCCTTCGAAGCGGACGCCAGCATCACATCGTTCTCGCCGACGTTGCCTGTTTCAGCGTAAAGCACCTTGACGCCGATCTCGCCGTCTTCGCCGAGCTTTTCCAGCTCGGTCATGATCGGTTCCAGCGAGCCTTGTACGTCGGCCTTGACAATCAATTGCAGCTCTTTCGCCTCGCCGGACTGGACGCTGGCGAACAGGTCTTCGAGCGAGACCTTCTTGCGCGCCTGCGCCTTGGTCTTGTCAGCCTGGATGCGCTCGTCGACGATGGCCCGCGCTTCGCGCTCGGAGCCGACCACCTGGAAGACATCGCCCGCGGCAGGGACCTCATTGAGTCCCATCACAGCAACCGGCGTGGAAGGCGTCGCCTTTTGCACCGGCTTACCCTTGTAGTCGGTGATGGCCTTCATGCGGCCGTACGCCTTGCCGGCCACGACGATGTCGCCGGATGCGAGAGTGCCATTCTGGACCAGAAGCGTGGCGATGGTGCCCTTGGACTTATCCACCTCGGCCTCGATCACGGTGCCCATGACCTTGCCGGCAGGGTTGGCGCGGATGTCCATGTTATCGGCCACCAGCAGGATGCCCTCCAGCAGATCATCGATGCCCTGCTTCTGCTTGGCCGAGACAGCCACGACCATCGTCGCGCCGCCCCACTCATCGGGAACGAGCTCAAGCTCGGCCAGTTGCTGCTTTACGCGCTCGGGGTTCGCATTCGCCTTATCGATCTTATTGAGGGCCACAATAATGGGCACGCGCGCGGCCTTGGCGTGGGCAATGGCCTCTCTTGTCTGAGGCATCACCCCGTCGTCGGCAGCGACGACCAGGATGACAATGTCGGCTCCCTGCGCGCCGCGGGCACGCATGGCTGTGAATGCCGCGTGGCCAGGTGTATCCAGGAATGTAATCGTGCGCCCCTTCTTTTCCACCTGATAAGCGCCGATATGCTGCGTAATGCCCCCTGCCTCTCCCCCC
The DNA here is from genome assembly GCA_035498395.1 of Anaerolineales bacterium. GTDB lineage: Bacteria > Chloroflexota > Anaerolineae > Anaerolineales > Villigracilaceae > Fen-1038. The sequence goes on along the minus strand of DATKAF010000258.1, from coordinate 24,441 downwards.
GCCACATCCGTCTGCCGGACGGCATCGAGAAGCGATGTCTTGCCGTGATCCACGTGGCCCAGGATGGTGACGACCGGCGGACGTTGTACCAGTTTCTTGACGTCTTCGTCTGCGATCAGTTGCCGCCACAGGGGCACTTCACCGGCCTCGACCGGCTTGGCCTCTTCGCGCGCCTCCGGGATCGCTTCATAACCATACTCGGCCATCACGATGGCGGCCGTGTCGAAATCCACCGACTGGTTAATGGTGGCCATCACACCGTTCGCCATCAATTTCTTGATGACCTCGATGGGGCTCTTCTCGATCTTCTGGGCCAGATCACGAATAATAATGCTATTGGGGAGTTCGATGCTTGTACTCATAGACCACCTCCGAATCACAAATCGTCATATCAGGTGTCCGCCCAGTCACGGCTTTGGCCTGGCGATGGTCTGTGAGCGAGAAATTATCCGTTCACATGGACGAAGAGCCGGGCTCCGCTTCCCGGAGCGTCTCCATGAACGCTTTCAGGCGTTCACGGTCTGTAGCTGTCAACTCTGCCTTTAGCGCGTGAGCGAGGCTGCCCTTCAGACCGGCTTCCCAGCAGGAGCGGCGGTCGTGCAAATACGCGCCGCGTCCTGCCAGCTTCCCGGTCGGGTCTACGAGCACCCCATCGGCGCTGCGCACAATGCGCACAAGCTGGCGCTTGGGCAGCACGGTGCGGCAACCAACACAGGTCCGCTGAGGGATATGCTTCACGCGCTGAACAGTTTTCTTGGACACCTTCACTTCACAACCGCATCCCCGGCAGCCTGCGAACCCGTCGGATACCGGTAAAGGGCCGCTTGCGCTGTTGGGGGTGAGGGGTAATCACCTATTCTTCGTCTGCAATGCCGTCGTCGCCGCGCTTGTGCTTCTTGCGGCCCACGACTGCGCCGAGTTCTTCATCCAGGACCAACTCGACACCCTTCTTCTTCTGTTTCTTGCCTTTCTTCTTGTCGGGGTCCTCCTCCTCCGCCGGGGCGGCGTGGAAGATCTCAGGCTTCATCTTGAACAGCTCATCTAGTGATACGCCGTCCTTGGCGTTTTCGGGCTCGACTTCCTCCGTGTTTTCTCTCGGAGGCCGTGCAGGATGTTCTGCTTCGGGAGCAGGTGCCGCGGTCTCGACAGCAGCTTCGACGGCTTCGGCAGCCGGCGCCTCGGCGGGCGCTTCCGCTTCCGGAGCCGGTGCGGGGATCTCCGGGAACACCATGACGGCAAGCTGCTCCTGAATATTCTGGATGGCCTTGGGGCCGACGCCAGCGAGGCCAAGCACCTTGTTTTCATCCAGCTTGAGCGCCATCATCAGGTCGCCGATGGTCTCATAGCCGGCCTCGACCAGGATATTGAAGACGTGTTCCTTAAGGCCCAATTGTTCCAGGGGCATCGTGAAGGCCGCCGGTGGAACCTCGGCGCGGGCAGCGGCGAGGCGCTCCTCGTCCGCACGCACCGCCTCTTCCTTGATCTGCACCGTGCGGCGCTCGACGCGATCGACGAACTGGCCAAGCAGCGAGTATTCTTCCGGGGTTACAGGCCGGTTCTCCGCCTTCTTGGCGAGAGCCTCCTGGATCTGTGGGATGACCTCCACCGCAGCAGGCAGCGCCGCGGCGAGCTCCGCATCGCTCTGTAGCCTGGCGAGGCTGTCACTGGCGGCTTCCACGACCGACTTAATGTCGATGCGCCAGCCCGTCAGCTTGGCCGCCAGGCGGGCGTTTTGCCCGTCACGCCCGATGGCGAGGCTGAGCTGGTCTTCCATGACCACGACGGTGGCCGTGCGGTTGCCTTCGCCTTCATTGAGATAGACGCCGCTCACGCGCGCCGGGCTGATGGCCTTGGAGATATAAACGATGGGATCCTGGTCCCACTGGATGATGTCGATCTTCTCGTCGTGCAGTTCCTTGACGATGGCCTGGATGCGCACGCCCTTGATGCCGACACACGCCCCCACCGGATCGACGCCCGCCTGAGTGGCCATGACCGCCACCTTGGCGCGCGCGCCGGGCTCGCGGGCGATCGCCCGCACTTCGACAATGCCGTGATAGATCTCGGGGACTTCGTTCTCGAGCAGGCGGCGCAGGAAATTGCGATGAGCGCGCGATAGGATGATCTGCGGGCCGCGCGAGCCGTCCTTCACTTCCAGGACGACGGCGCGGATGCGGTCGTGCAGCTTGAAGCGCTCGTTGGGGATCTTCTGGTTGGCGGGCAGGATGCCTTCCGCCTTCATGTCGAGACCGATGGTCGCGCCCTGGATATTGGAGGCCTGCACGATGCCCGAGACGATCTCGCCGGTCTGCCGGGCAAAGTATTCCATCTGGGCCGAGCGCTCCGCCTCGCGGATGCGCTGCTGGATCACCTGCCGCGCGGTTTGCGCGGCCACGCGGCCGAAGTCCGCTGGAGTCGATTCGACGATGACCATGTCTCCCAACTGGGCTTCGGGGGTGACCTTGCGCGCATCTTCCAGGGTGACCTCGGTCTTGTCCTCCTGGACGTCTTCGACCACTTCTTTTTCAGCGAAGATCGAGACTTTACCGGTATCCGTGTCGATCTTGGCCTCGACCTGCTGGGCAGTGGACGCGTTGACGGCCCGCCGATAGGCCGAAACCATTGCGGACTCGATTGCGCCGAGGATGATCTCTTTCGAGAGCTGCTTTTCCTCCAGGACTTCGTTGAAGGCCAGGGCGAATTCGTTCTTGGGCATAGCTACCTACTCCATCTCTCCGTATACAAGCAGAAAAGTGGGGGCTGCCCACTTCTCGGTGTCAACAATATGCGTCCTACTTCAGAGGCCGATATTCTAGCACACATCCGGGAAAGCTGCAAGGGCGACGTGTATAATTCTCCAACGTGAGCGATAGAAACATGGAAAAGGCAGCCCTGCGGGGCGAGCCTTCCTATGTCTGGCGGGCGGGGCAGGAACGGCGCCTGGCAATGATCCTGGAGGCTGCCGGGGAGAGGGTCAAAGGCTCCGTCCTCGAAAACGGCTGCGGCGTGGGTATGTACCTGGAGCGACTGGCCCGGCGGGGCGGCATTGTGACCGGTTTGGAGTACGACCTCGAACGAGCCGAGGAGGCCAGTCGCCATGGCGACAGAGTCGTCAATGCTGCGGGCGAGCACCTGCCATTCCCCTCCGGCAGCTTTGATTTCATCCTCAGCCACGAGGTGATCGAGCACGTGCAGGATGACCGGCAGGCGGTGCAGGAGATGTTCCGGGTGCTCAAGCCGCAGGGGAGGATCGCATTGTTCTGCCCGAACCGCGGATATCCTTTTGAAACGCACGGTATCTACTGGCGGGGGAAATACAGCTTTGGCAACAAACCGTTTGTGAACTATCTTCCCCGGGCATGGCGCGACCGGCTGGCGCCGCACGTACGGGTGTATTCGAGCAGGGATCTGGAACGGCTGTTTACCGGTTTGCCCGTCCGGTACATCGAGCGCACCGTGGTGTTCGGAGCCTATGACAACATCATCGCACGGGCGTCGGCGCTCGGAAAAGGCCTACGGGGCGCTTTGCAATTCCTTGAGAACACGCCGCTCCGCGTGCTCGGGCTGTCGCACTATTGGGTCGTCGAGCGCATCTGACCATCGAACCGAGGGCGAAAAATGAAATCCTACATCGTGAAACCCGGTGACAAGGTGAAGCTCAAGGATCTCGATCCCGGGGATACTTCCGGCATCGATGGCGGAAAGAAGGCGGGCGCGATCGCGGTGCAGGCATTGCTCAAAGACCTGGATACGCTGCAAGAGACGCTGTACGCGGAACACCGGCACAAGGTGTTGATCGTGCTGCAAGCCATGGACACGGGCGGAAAGGACGGCACGATCCGGCGCGTGTTCGAAGGCATGAACCCGGAAGGCGTCCGGGTAGCCAGCTTCAAGGTGCCTACGCCCGTCGAGGCCGAGCATGACTTCCTGTGGAGGATCCATCACCAGACGCCCGGCAAGGGCGAGATCGTGATCTTTAATCGCAGCCACTATGAGGATGTGCTGGTCGTGCGAGTTCACGGCCTTGTGCCGCCGGACATATGGAAGGCCCGCTACGACGAGATCAACGACTTCGAGAAGATGCTGTACCAGGAAGGCACCCTGATCCTGAAGTTCTTCCTGCATATCAGCCCGGAGGAACAGAAGCAGCGGCTGCGAGCCAGGTTGGCGGACGAGACGAAGCGATGGAAATATAACCCCGAGGACTTGAAGGAACGCACACTGTGGAGTCAATATCTGGTCGCCTACGAGGACGTGCTGAACAGGACCAGCACCGAATACGCGCCGTGGTATGTCGTCCCCGCTGACCACAAATGGTACCGTGACTGGGTTGTGGCAGGCACGATCGTCCAGGCTTTGAAGAGCCTGCACATGGAGTATCCGAAGCCGGCCTATGACGTACAGGCCGAATTGCGCGCGGTGGATGCCCTGAGCTGAGCGTCGGGCACGCGCAACCGCTGACGGATACCGGATACAAGATAGGCTGCCATGCAGATTTCGCGGCTTGCCAGGGGCGGACTGGGTTACCTCTTTGCCGCGGGTGTGGTGATCACCACCACCGTGATCCTGTTCGCCTTGCGCTCGGCGCGCATCACGAACGGCTCTCAGAGCAGCCTGGTCAGATCCGGCCCTTTGCAGATCGACCTTGCCTGGCACACCGTGACGCGCGATGGGCAGGAGCTCAAGCTGACCGCGACCGAGTTCAACTTGCTGGCTTACCTGGCAGCGAATCGGGGCCGTGTGTTGACACACCGCAGCATCCTGGAGCACGTATGGGGGCCGGCGGATGCCGACCACACCGAATACCTGCGCGTCTACATGCGGCAGCTGAGAAAGAAGCTGGAACCTGACCCCGAACACCCCCAGATTATCGTGACCGAGCCGGGAGTAGGCTACCGGTTCCTTGCAGACGAGTGACTGCGGCTGATCAGGAAATCGCAGATCGCAAAATCCAGCTCGTTGTCGATATCCCAGGCTTCTTCGGCGTCGATCTCGAACATCAGGGGGCTCTTGCCGATGCGATGGTGGTACTGAACCAGGTTCTCCCGATCGAAGATATACAAACACGAATTCTCCTGGTACACCGGCGGCAGATCCTGGGTCTGGATCAGGATAGCAGGGTCATGATTGATGGCGCGCCCATCGGCATCATAGAGCCGCGTCTGCAAGCGGGTGACGGAGAATAACGAATCATGTGCCGGTCCGGGCGCCAGTAGGGCGCGGATCGCCCGGGACACCGTATCACTGAGCAGCAGCGGGTTTGTGCTGTGAGTCTGGAGGTACAGATCTGCCTGCACCTGCCCGGTGTCGTGCAGCAGGACATCGTTCATGGAGACATCGTCCGGACGCAGGTGTTCCGGCCGGTCGATGATCCGCACCGCGGGGAAATCAGCCCGGATGCCGCGCATGACCGGCTCCGAATCGGTATCGACAATAACCTGGTCGATCTCCGGAACGGCCTGCAAAGTCTGTAAAATATAATAGAACAATGGCTGGCCCGCCAGGGGGCGATAATTCTTGCCAGGCACGCGCTGGCTGTGATGACGCATGGGTACAAGGGCGGCGATTTTCATGGCTGGATCTCACGTCATTATACCGAATGGACCGCGCCTGCCTGCGAACAGTCGGTAGATCGACTGGGCAAAGGCGAGCGCGAGTCCGCCTTGGGGTCGAGTGTGACAAGCGGGACCTTATTTTGTCACGGTATCGCTAGTAACGTTCGTCATCGAAGGCGCGCCTTTATTTGTTCTTTACATGGGTCGCGCGATTCTTTGTCAGCACTTTACAAGCGGTGGGTACGCTACGGGCAAGGAGTAAGACGTATGACCCGCGTAGACTCTGGCATGCAAGTCTCCTACCCTGTTGACCTGGCGCCCCAAACGGCTGTCTTACATCAAAACACGCAGCGCCTGGCTGTCGTCATCCTGGAAGTTGAAGAGCAGGCGCTGCTCGCGAACCGGATCCTCGAGCTGGCAGGGCCCTTGGCTCTGGCTGTTCTGTTGCTCGGCGTGAGCCAGATGTCCCGAGGGGAGCTTGCGCCCGCCCTTGTAACGGTCGGCGCAGCCTCGACCTCGCGCATCTATCAAAGGACAGCAGAAACGATGTCTCTTCGATCTTCCATCCAGGGCATTGCCGGTTTCAAGGCTCCGAAAGCCCCGCTGGCAGCCACCGCCTCAAAAGTGCAGCCGCCAGCCGAAGCGGTGCATGCGCCTTATATACAGCCTCCGCATATCATTCGCTATCGTATCCTGATGCCCATACAGAGCATCAATCAAGGCACGCTGACCGGCCTGCGCTATGCAAAGTCCCTGTCCAGCGATGTGACCGCCATCCACGTAACGATGGATCGCCTCGAGACGGAAAAGCTGCAGAAGGAATGGCCGGCTTGGAGCGAGGGCGTCCGGCTGGTTGTCCTGGACTCGCCGCACAATATGGTCCTCGAGCCGCTCCTTCAGTATATTCAGAGCATCATGGAACTGATGCAGCCCAACGAGGTCATCACAGTCGTCGTCCCGCAGTCCATTCACCCGCGCTGGTGGACCAACCTGATGCGCACCCAGATGGCATCCCTGCTGCGCTTATCGCTGCCGTTTGAAACAGGCATTGTGATCACCGACGTACCATACGCGCTGGAGCAGGAAGCGGATAACGCGCGCGCGGATTGAGACATCGGGGGTTTCCAAGAAGATTTCACTAACCTCAATGCACCTTGGAATTCCCCAAAGTCTACATATCTCGCGGCTGCCGCGAAAGCAGCTAACTAGAAGCTATCTCAAAAATCCCCTGTTGGACAAGTACGAGATTGCTTCGTCGGGAAGAATACCCTCCTCGCAATGACGTCTGGTGTTTTTGAGATGACTTGTAGCTAACCTGGACTGAAATGAGAAGCCCGGGATGACCGGGGCTTCTGTGTTCATCCCGATGCAGGACGCCGGAAGTCGTAGATGCCGTCTTCCTCCAGGTAGCTTCGATTGCACTTAGGGCATCGCATCAGGTGCCCATCTTGAATGAGCGGGGCCTGACCGCATTCCGGGCACTTGAACAGTGCATGACTCTCCGGTATCTCGACTGCCGGAGAGTCGCCGGGCAGAACCGCCCGGACAAAGACGCTCGGCGTCAGTTGCCAGAGGGCCCCGGTCGGTTGAAACAAGGAATCGAGCGACACGAGGACCGAAGTGGGAACGGTGCGCTTCAACAGACCGGCACGAAAGTGGGAGACAGTCAGGGTCCGTTCGACCTCAAAACTGAGAGCCTCGAGCCAGCGCCGGACCGTTCGCGGATGAAAGTCGAAGTTGAGCCTGGCAAACTCGACAGGCTCCGGGTTAAACGGATTCCAGGTTTGCCTACCGAACAAATAGCGCAGGATGGCCTTCGAATTCCGCTTGTTTGCGTACTCCAGGATGAACGTCGCGTGAGGGGCCAGCGCGCTCCGAACCTGGGCGAGAGCCTGCGGGGCATCCGCCATGTGGTGCAAAGTTCGGATCATCGTGGCAGTATCGAATACGCCTGCGATGAAGGGAAGCCGGTAGATGTCCGCCGCCACAAAAACATACCGGTCGGACGTTCCCAGGCGCCTTTGGGCCTGCTGCAGCTGACTGCGGGAGTAATCGACGAGCACGATGCAATCAAAGCCGGCGTAGCGCGGGGTATTGCGCCCCGCGCCGGCGCCCAGTTCCAGGAGCAGCCGCCCCCTCACTGGAAGCAGGCGCTTCAGTGCGATAGCCTCTACACGGTCCTCGTACTCGCGCTCGCCTTGATCCCAGAAGGAGGATTGGTAGTCCGACCCTTCGTAATCACAGACAGGAGGTTGCGACATGTTGGCGCCCGTCTACAGACAAAGCGACGCGCAGAGCCCTCGCCCTGCGCGTCGCCGAAGCAAGACGATGCTACGCGCCGGTCGCCCGGCCAACGGACTGGTAGACAAAGCCCTTCTCTCTCATCACGCGCGGGTCATAGATATTGCGCCCGTCGAAGATGATGGGCGACTTGAGGATGGATTTTAGTTGGTCCAGATCGAGCTGCTTGAACTCATTCCATTCGGTGATGAGCATCACGGCGTCGCAGCCTCTGGCCATCTCGTACGGGTCCTTGAACATCTCAACCGCGGGCAGGATCGGCCGCGCCACATCCATGGCGACCGGATCGTAACCGCGCACCGCTGCGCCCGCCCTGACCAGGTGCTCCACGATATCGATGGAGGGAGCCTCGCGCATGTCATCCGTGTTGGGCTTAAAAGCCAGCCCAAACAGGCCGATGGTCTTGCCTCTGAGACCGCCCAGCATCTGGTCGAGGCGGCGGACAGCCTCGGACCGACGCGAGTAGTTGACATCCGTAACCGCGTCCAGGATACGCGGGTGGAGGCCGTTATCCTTTGCCATATAGGCCAGCGCCTTCACGTCCTTCGGGAAACAGGATCCCCCCCACCCAAGGCCCGCATCCAGGAAGTGGCGGCCGATGCGGGCGTCATAGCCCATACCAGCAGCGACCTCCTTCACATCCGCGCCCACGCACTCGCACAGGTCCGCCAGCTCGTTCATGAACGAGATCTTGGTGGCGAGAAATGCATTCGAGGCGTACTTGATCATCTCTGCCGTCCGCAGGTCGGTAATGACGATGGGAGCGCGCAGCGCCAGGTGCAGTTGTGCGACCCTCTCGGCAGCATCCCGATGCAAAGAGCCGATCACGGTGCGATGCGGACTCATGAAGTCGCCGATCGCGGAACCCTCGCGCAGGAACTCGGGGCAAGATACCACCGAGAAGTCGATCGGCCTGGGCTGCGCGCTCTTGACGATATCGGCGACCCAGTCGCCGGTGCCGATGGGAACGGTCGATTTGTTGATGATCGCCAGCGGTCCGGTCATGTTCTGGGCTATGGACTTGGCGGCTGCCGCCACGTACTGAAGGTCTGCCTCGCCGTCGCTGCCGGACGGGGTGCCCACCGCAATGAAAGCGAACTCGGCGCCCTCTAGGGCTTCCGCGTACGAAGTCGTAAAGGTGAGCCTGCCGGCTTTCATATTGCGCTTGACCAGTTCGTCCAGGCCCGGCTCATAGATCGGGAGAATTGCCTTCTTCAGGTTCTCAATGCGTTTCTCATCGACATCCAGTGCGCAAACCTTGTTGCCTAGGTCCGCGAAACAAGCTGCCGTGACCAGCCCCACATATCCCACACCCACTACACAGATTTGCTTCATAAACTGCCTCGTTGCCAAAGTTTCGGCAGGCTGCGCCCGCCTCGGCTGCCCTCTTCATTTTCCCATTCCGGGGATGAAACGCAACAATGATACTACGGCTTATGCCCCTCAACAACTTCTGGTATATTGGCAGCATGCGCCTGCTGTTCGTGGCTGATGGACGTTCCCCCATTGCACGGAACTGGATACGTCATTTTGCGGAGCCTGGAGCGCAGGTTTTTCTTGCATCCACGTTCCCTTGCACGCCGGATTTACCGCTGGCAGGGCTGGAGATCGTGCCGGTCGCTTATAGCGGACGAGCGCCGTACGTACCCCAGGCGCCGGGCAACTCCCGCGCCATCGGCCTGCGCTCCGCCATCCGGCACTGGCTTGGCCCACTGACCATCCCGCGGGCAGCCGGACGGTTACGGTCCATCACGCAGCAGTTCAAGCCCGAGTTGGTCCACGCATTGCGGATCCCCTATGAGGGCATGCTGGCAGCCGAGGCATATGCCGGAGTGCCGCTGGTTGTATCCGTGTGGGGCAATGATTTCACCCTCCACGCTCCCGCGAATGGGCTGATGCGACACTACACCTCATGGACAATGGAAGTCGCGGATGGGCTTCATGCGGATTGCCAGCGGGATATCCGGCTGGGCAGGCAGTGGGGCTTTGAACCGCGGCGGCCGACCCTGGTCGCGCCGGGCAACGGAGGCGTCCGAACCGATCTCTTTCATCCGGCAGCGGCGCCCGAGAAGAAAGCCGTCATCCTCAATGCCCGCGGCTTCCGGACCTACGTGCGGAACGATACGTTCTTCAAGGCGATCCCCCTGGTGCTCGCACGCCGGCCGGATGCAGAGTTCCGGTGCGTGGGCATGGCAGAGGATCCACAAGCGATCAAATGGGTGCGGCAGCTTAGCATCGCCGGAAATGTGCGCCTGCTGCCAGTTTTTTCGCATGCAGAGATGGCGGCTATTTTCCGGGGCGCGCAGTTGGCCGTCTCCTTGGGTACCCACGACGGAACGCCTAATACGCTGCTGGAAACGATGGCATGCGGCTGCTTTCCGATTGCCGCAGATCTGGAATCGATCCGTGAATGGATCCAGCCGGGGAAAAATGGGCTACTGGTCGACGCGAATGATCCGGGTAGCGTGGCTGATGCCATCCTCGAAGCCCTCGAAAAGAAAGACCTGCGGCAGCAGGCCGCAGGTCTCAATCAGGACATTATTCTACAACGCGCCGAATACGAGCGCTGCATGCTGAAAGCCGAACAGTTCTACCGCCGGGTGTTGTCCGCAACCTAGTGCAAAGGCCGCGCGGACGCGCCCGGCAATTTACATAGTGCGCGGTTCCTGGAGCGATTCCAGGCGGTTCGTCATCTCGATGCGGCGGGTCTGCGCGGCCTGGCGTAATTCATCCAGGAAATCCTCTCCCCGGCGCAGCAGCCCCTGGCGCAGATTCGTACCGGGTTCCGGTGCGAACAGCAGCGCAACCGTCGAGCCGACCATGGCGCCGACCATGATGCCTGTCATGAAGCGAAGCACCTGACGCATGTGATCCTCCTGAGTAGTCGTTGAGCGGGAGCGACCCGGTCCCGCCGGTCTCTTGTAGGTTATACAACTGAAATCTGACAGAATTATTATAGGCGAAAAGAGTTTTTTGTGGAATAATCAGTGCGCCGCACAGACTCAGCTCCTGAGCGAGCAAGCCGTGACGGCGCACGAGCAGGTCCAATCCAATCAGGCTGTTCAGGCGACGATCAGGGGAAGATCGCAACAGGCGGCCCCTACCTTTTACCGGAGGGTACCATGTCAACAACGGCTCCTGTCACCACGAGCACTACCCGTATGGCTCCCAGCATGCTGCCGCGCAAGAAAGTCACGACGGCCACGTTTCGCCAGAAGAAGGAACGCGGCGAACCGATCACGATGCTGACCGCGTACGATTATCCGACAGCCCTGGCCGAGGACCAGGCCGGGATCGATTCCATCCTAGTCGGCGACTCGCTCGCCATGGTGGTGCTCGGTTACGACAACACCCTGCCTGTCACGATGGAGGATATGCTGCATCATGCCAGGGCGGTGGCGCGCGGCGCCCGGTCTGCCCTGCTCATCGGGGACATGCCATTCATGTCGTACCAGGTTTCGGCGGAGGAAGCAGTCCGGAACGCAGGACGGTTCCTCAAGGAAGCCGGCATGGAAGCTATCAAGCTGGAGGGCGGCAGGGAACGCCTCGATGCTGTGCACGCCATCGTGGGCGCGGGCATCCCGGTGATGGGTCATCTGGGCCTCACGCCGCAATCCGTGAACCAACTCGGCGGTTTTCGGGCGCAGGCAAAGAACGCCACGGCTGCGCGGCGGCTCCTGGAAGATGCACTCTTGCTGGAGGAGGCCGGCTGCTTTTCGCTGGTCCTGGAATCCGTGCCCGCGCGGCTCGCACAACTGGTTTCGCAGAAGCTCTCGATCCCGACGATCGGCATTGGAGCCGGCATCGGCTGTGATGGCCAGGTGCTGGTCACGCACGATCTGCTCGGGCTGTTTGACCGCTTTACGCCCAGATTCGTGAGGAAGTACGCTGACCTGCATGCGGAGATGCAGCGCGCCTTCACCGAGTACATCGCGGACGTGCAGAACCGGGGGTTTCCGGGAGCCGAGCATTCGGTCGAGATGGACGACGCACAATGGGACGAGCTAATGAAGGAGCTGCAAAAGTAGTGAGGCAGGATCAGATCCAGCCGGATGTCAGGCAGACGACCGGGAACGCCTCAGTGCTTATCATCGGCACCGGCGCCCTTGCCACGCTCTTCGCCTGCCGGCTTTCCGGCGCGCGCTATCCTGTAACTATGCTCGGCACCTGGCAGCCCGGCCTCGATGCATTGCGGCAACACGGCGCCCGCATGGTGGATGCGTTCGGCGTCGAGCAGACGTTTCCGGTTCGAGTGGTGCGCGGCCCGGGCGAGGCCCGCGGTGCGAAGCAGGCCATCGTGCTGGTAAAGTCATGGCAGACCGGGCGCGCCGCGCGCCAGTTATCCGAGTGTCTTGCGCCTGACGGAATTGCGCTGACCCTGCAGAATGGTCTCGGCAACTATGAGATGCTCGGGCAGGTGCTCGGAGAGCAGCGGGTCGCCCTCGGGACGACCACCGGAGGTGCCACCCTGCTAGGCCCCGGGCTCGTCAAGCAGGCTGGCGAACCCCGCATATCCATGCAGCAGCATAACGGCCTGGCGGCCTTGGAAGCGGCCTTGAAGGCGGGCGGGTTCAAAGTCCAAACCGTGCCGGACGCGAATTCCCTGCTGTGGACCAAGCTCATCGTCAACTCGGCCATCAATCCATTGACCGCGCTGCTGGGAATCCAAAACGGCGAATTGCTGCACCGGCCCGCCGCACGGGAAATGATGCGCTCTCTTGCGCTGGAGACCGCGGCAGTCGCAGCGGCCGAGCACGTCACCATCACTTCGGGAGATCCGGCCGCGATCGTGGAGGAGGTGGCGCAGCGCACCGCCGGCAACTATTCGTCCATGCTCCAGGACATTCGGCGCGGCGCTCCCACGGAGATCGAGGCCATCTGCGGAGCCGTGACCGCCGCCGGGAAGCGTGACGGCGTGGCGACGCCCATGAACGAAGCCTGCTGGCGGTTGGTTCAAGCCCTTGCGCAAACCTCCCAGGCTGCTGCCCGGGAGCCGGAAGGAAGCATGGCAAGCCGATAAGTCCGGTCCGAACAGCCCAGGTGGCTGCCATGGTAAGATTCGGGAGGCATTCTTGGAGGCAGTCATGAGACGCGTGTTCGTTTTTCTATTACTGGCGGGGATACTCGGATTTCCGTTCTCAGCCCAGGCCCAGAACCCCATCAAGCTGAAGTCTCTCCAGATACAGTTATGGCCTGAATATGACCAGCCCAGCATGCTGGTGATCTACGATTTCAAGCTCCCCGAGAATGTCAAGCTGCCGGTCAGCGTGTCACTAAGCTTCCCCAAAGAGGGACATCTGGTGGCTGTGGCCTCGCTTGCCGCAGACAACTCCCTGCTGAATACGGATTACATTGGGCCGACCCAGACGCAGAACGCGCAGACGGTCACCATCCAGGTCCAGACGCCTACGACATATCACGTTGAGTATTATCAGCCCCTGTCGCGAACGGGGAAGGAAAGGCAGTTTACCTATACTTGGCCCGGCGACTATCCGGTGGACGATATCAGCGTCGATGTGCGCGTGCCGTCAGACACGACCAACCTAGTCACGGACCCGGAGATGAAATCTGCGAAGGCCGCCGACGGCACTCCCTCGCTGATCAAGGATTTCGGAAGCCTGGCTGCCGGGCAGCAGTTCCCCCTGAAGCTGACTTATACAAGGGCGTCGGACGCGCCCAGCGTTCAGACGGAGACCGTGCAGCCGTCAAGGCCGCTCGACCCGCGGACTCCGGGGCGGGTGCTCCTCAGCAACTACGTGCCGTACGCGTTGGGCGCACTAGGCGCGGCGCTCATCGGCGCCGCAGCCATCTATTTCCTTCAGCCCCACCGACGGCAGGCCGCCAGCCGGCGCCGTTCGCATGGAGGACGCACGGAGAAGGGGTCCGGTAAGGAGATCTACTGCCATCAATGCGGCACAAGGGCCCAGGGCAGCGATCGATTTTGCCGCGTCTGCGGGACCCGGCTCCGGATGGACGAGTGAGCGATACCCGCCGCAGGGGGTTGGGCTGAGACAAGCGATACAGTAGGACGCCAGGGACAGGACCGTGCAAGTCGAGACGATCATCATCATCTACTTCTTCTACGGGCTGGCCTTCTTCAGCATGGGGCTATTGGTTGCCATGGAAGGAGGCCGCTCGTCCGATGACCGCGTCCGGAAGGCCCTCCGTCCGTTGGCTGGTTTTGGCTTCGTGCACGCCGCGCACGAATGGCTGGAGATGTTCTTTCCGATCTTCGTGCTCAGCGGACACAATATCACTCCGGCCTTCTACATCCTTCAGCTTTGCACCCTTTCGTTCTCCTTCATGTCGCTTGCCGCATTTGGCGGATACTTGCTGGCAAAAGACGAGGTAGCCCAGCGGATCAGCCTTCTGATCCCCTTGGGTCTGGAAGCCATATGGGTCTTCGGCCTGGTAGCCATCAAAGGCAATTACCCGCCCGATGAGCTCTTCAACATCACCCAGGCCTGGACTCGCTACTCGCTGGCCATCCCCGCCAGCCTGCTGGCGGCCGCGGGGTTGATCGCACAGCAGCGCGCATTCCGGCGGGCCGGCATGGTGCAATTTGGCCGGGACGCCATGTGGGCAGCCATCGCCTTTGCGTGGTACGGGGTGGCCGGCCAATTGTTCACGAATGCGAGCGCGCTCCCCCCATCGAACGTGCTCAACGACACCATGTTCCTGCGGCTGTTCGGATTCCCGGTGCAGCTCATGCGGGCGATCCTGGCGATGGTGGCATCCGTCTTCGTCATCCGTTTCCTGCGCGCCTTCCAGGTCGAGACCGAGCAGAAGATCGCCAACCTGCAGGCCGATCGCCTGAAGGAATCGCAGCAGCGCGAGGCATTACGCGCGGAACTGTTCCGGCGGGTCGTCGCGGCACAGGAAGCCGAACGCCAGCGCATCGCGCGCGATCTGCACGACGAGACGGGCCAGGCGCTGACCGCCATCGGACTCGGCCTGCGCGGCCTGGAAGGGCGCATGCCGCGCGATCCGCAGAAGGCTGCAGAAACGCTCCATCAGCTCCAGAAGCTGACAGCCAACTCCCTCCTGGAGCTGCAGCGCTTGATGGCCGACCTCCGCCCCTCCCATTTGGATGACCTGGGGCTGCCGGCCGCGCTGCGCTGGTACGCCGGCAAGCTCGAGGAGCGGTACCCGCTGCGTATTGCCGTGGAAACCGGCGGGCAGGATCGGCCGCTGAGCGATGCCGCCAAGATCGCTACGTTCCGCATCATCCAGGAAGCTCTGAACAACGTGCTGAAACACTCCGAAGCCCGGCACGCTTACGTCCAATTGGAATTCATGGAAAAAGGTATGCGCGCCACGGTGCGCGATGACGGCTGCGGGTTTGACCTGGACCGGCTGCAAGCATTGCAAACGTCGAGCCGGCCTTCTCTCGGATTGGCTGGTATGCAGGAACGCGCATCCTTGCTCGGAGGCATGGTAGCCGTCCAGTCTCGACCCGGCCAGGGGACCCTGGTCGAAGCGTTCATCCCATATAGCGGAGAAAGCGAGGCCCCAAATGCCGACCCGTCTGCTCCTGGTGGATGACCATGCCGTCGTCCGCTCGGGGCTGAGGATGCTGCTTAGCTCGGAGAGCGACGTGGAGATCATCGGCGAGGCGAGCACGGCCCGCCAGGCCTTGGAGGCCGCGGGTGAGACCCGGCCCGATGTGATCCTGATGGACATTGGATTGCCGGATATGTCCGGTATCGACGCCACCCGCGAGATCAAGAAGCGATTCCCAGATATCTCGGTCGTAGCACTGACCATTCATGAAGACGAGGAGTATTTCTTCAAGATGTTGGAGGCGGGCGCGTCGGGGTATGTGCCGAAGCGCGCCGCGCCCGAGGAGCTGTTAACAGCCATTCGCGCCGCGGGTGCGGGGCAAGTCTACCTGTACCCTTCCCTGGCGAAACTGCTCGTCAACGACTACCTCAACCAGGAGCACGCAGCGGAGGAGAAGGCCAATCTCGATGGGCTGACGGAGCGCGAGCACGAAGTTCTAACCTACCTAGCTGAGGGCGCGAATAACGAAACGATCGCCAACGCGCTCGTGATCAGCCCGAAGACCGTCGAACGGCATCGCGAGAACATCATGCGTAAGCTGAACATGCATTCCCGGGCTGAATTGGTCCGGTACGCGATCCGGAAGGGGATCATTCAAGCCTGAAACCGGCAACACCGCCGGGCTGCCACCGAAGCGATAAACCCCAGTCGTCTCACGACTGGGGTTTTTGTGGTCGATTGGGTTGACGTTAGGCCAACCAACCCAATGGTCCGGTACCAACGTGGGGATCGCACAGTAGATAGGCCCATGCCGTGTAGGTGGAAGGCCGCGACAAAGTTGGGGGTGCGCCCGAATTTACACGGCCTGCCCCGTTCCGTACACTGTATTTGAAAACCATCTCGAAATCCCGCGTGTCGCCCCAAGCGACTGCGCGGAAGCATAGAGGAGAACACAATGAACGCCACTGCAATCCTCATCACCATATTACTGCTGCGCCTCATTATCCCGCTCACGGTGCTTCTGTGGCTTGGCGAAATTGCCCGGCGCCGCCAGTTGAGCAACCTTCATTGAGACTGGGGATCATATGAGCAACCTGGTCAATTCGATGGCTGTGCTGGCGGGCATCGCCGTGCGGCTCATCATCCCGGTCCTGATCACTGTTTCCGTGGTGTACCTCCTGCGCAAGCTGGATGAGAACTGGCAGGCGGAAGGCCGCAAGATGCCGGTCAAGGCGCAGAAGCCTGCCTGCTGGGAAGTTATGGGGTGTGCAGCGGACAAGCGCAAAGACTGCCCGGGCTACACGTCTAAATTGCCGTGCTGGCAGGCGCGCCGCATGCCCAATGGTTATTTGCGCGCAGAGTGCATCGGCTGCAAGGTCTTCCTGAAAGCCCCGGCGGTGAAGATCGGATAGAGGTCACAAGAGGAGGATGCACATGTATTCACGCTTCGAACGTCTTCTTTTTGCTTTAATGTTCGCGCTGCTGGCTGCTGGGGTGACGCTGGTAGTCGTGCAAGCCCAGGACGGCGGCCCGGGCTCCTCAACGCCGGCCGCGCCGACCGCCGGTACACCGGCATGCGTCGCCTGCCATACGGAGTTTGCGGCCGAGTGGGAGAAGGGGCCTCATGGGCAGGCTGTGGCCGATCCGAAGTTCACCGCGGAATGGACGAAGCAGGGCAAGCCTGGTGCTTGCCTCGTCTGCCATGTGACCAACTACGACCCGGCCACCGGGACCTGGCAGCAGGACGGCGTTTCGTGCGAGGCCTGCCACGGGCCGATGCAGCCGGGCCATCCGAAGACGGCCATGCCCGTCGATCGCTCGCCGGACCTGTGCGCCCGCTGCCACAGCGATACCCGCTTCGGCTGGCAGGAGTGGCAAGGAAGCACGCACTACCAGCGCGGTATGAACTGCACCACCTGTCATGACCCGCACAGCGCTTCCTTGAAGACGACCAAGTCGATGGACGGCAACGCCCGCTACACGGATGCATCGCAGTTGTGCGTTACCTGCCATAAAGACGTCAGCATGAACTTCCCGTATTCGGTGCACCAGAAGCAGGGCGTCACGTGCATCAACTGCCACGTCACGCACACCGAGAAGCAGCCTGCTGACGCACACGCTGTCCCGGATCATTCATTCAAGGCCAACCTCGACAGTTGCAACACCTGCCACGCCGATCAAATGCATAGCGCCGCTCAGGGCGCCCAGACGACAAGCTCGGTGAGTACGGCAGTCTCACAACCGCCGGAGGTGCAGCAAGCCGGCCTCAGCCCCGCCCCGACTCCGGTCAGCCCGATCGGCTATGCCAGCCTGGCAGGATTGGTGGGCCTCGCGGCGGGCATGGTACTCGCCCCCTGGCTTGAAAAGTGGTATCGCAAGGCTACGAAACGGCCGCAGGGAGGCGAAGATGAGTAAGCGGTTGAACCGCCGCGACTTTCTGAAAGTTACGGCCCTGGCAGCCGGAGCGGCGACCGCCACACGCATCGCCGGGCAGGCAGCCGCGGAAGAAGGCGCTGGCGCCGGCCGAGGCCCGCAGCAGTGGGCCATGGTGATCGATCAGTCCAAGTGCATCGATTGCGGATACTGCACGCTGGCGTGCCAGGCCCATAACGATATCAATCCGGACATCCAGTGGACGCGTGTCGATCCGGCAGGGCAGGTGGACGGAAAGGATGTGTACCTGCCGCGTCCATGTATGCACTGTACAAAAGCGCCGTGCGTGGATGTCTGCCCAGTGAACGCTTCTTACTACCGCGCAGACGGGATCGTCATGATGGACTATGACCGCTGCATCGGCTGCCGCTATTGCGAAGTCGCATGCCCCTACCAGGCACGCTCCTTCAACTGGAAAGCCTTCGACGGCCCCAATCCTGCCGTGCCGGATTGGGGGCAGCCAGAAGTTCCCCGGCGGCCGCGCGGCGTCGTCGAGAAATGCTCGTTCTGCTACCAGCGGATCGATCGAGGGCTGGTATCCGGGCTCCAGCCAGGTATGGACGCCGATGCAAGCCCGGCGTGCGTGGCGGTCTGCCCCACCGGAGCGCGCATCTTTGGCGATCTGAACGATCCGGCCTCCAATGTATCCAAGGCGCTGAAGTCGCATGTTACTTACCGGCTTCGAGAATCCCTCGGGACGGAACCACGCGTCTACTACATCCCCGCAGACGCGCAAGCGATGGAGGGCTGATGTCGAGCAAACTGCGAATCCGATTGCCGGCTCCAAGAATCAGTCCATGGTTCGCATGGCTGGCCGTGCTGGGCATGGTCCTACTTGCTGCGCTCTATGCAGGTGCGCAGGTCTTCATGAACGGCCTGTGGGTCACGAACCTGACCGACCTGGTCCCGTGGGGCTTTTGGATCACGCTCGATCTGTCATCCATCGCGCTCAGCGCAGGGGCCTTTACACTGTGCGCAGCGGTTTACCTGATCGGCCTGAAGCGCTATCAGCCTGTCGCCCGCACCGCGACCTTCGTCGGGTTGATCGGCTACACTATGGCGATGCTTGCCCTGCTGCTCGACATCGGCAGACCGGACCGGTTCTGGCACGCGCTCGTGTATTGGAACAGTCACTCCCTGCTGTGGGAAGTGACCATGTGCGTGATGCTATATCTGACCGTGCTTGTGTTCGAATCGCTTCCGATCTTTGCCAATTTCGGCTGGCTCCGGCAGCGGCTTCCACGCCTGGCAAACGCCATGAGCAAGACCCATCACTACGCCCCCTACCTGGCTATTGCGGGGCTTGCCTTCTCGATGCTGCACCAATCATCGCTGGGAGCTGTGTACGGGGTCATCAAGGCCAGGCCATTCTGGTACAAGCCTGAGATGGCAGTATTGTTCATGGCATCCGCCATCGTTGGGGGCATATCTCTGACGCTCTTTGTTTCGATGGTGGCTGCGCGTCTGACGCCGAAGGCAAAGATCAACGATGCCCTGATGGAGCGCGTCGCGTACTTCGTGGCATGGGCCCTCGTGGGATATCTCTACTTCCGCGCCTGGGATGTCCTGGCTCAGCACTATACGTATGAACCGGGCCGCACGGAAGGATTGGAACTGCTGACGAGCGGTCCACTCTCGTTCAACTTCTGGGTTCTTGAGATCCTGCTCGGCGCCATAGTTCCAATGGTCCTGCTGTTGACGCCGTATACCCGTAAACACCCCTTCTGGAGGACGGTAGCACTCGGGCTGGTCGTGGTGGGCGTCATCACATACCGCTGGGACACGAACCTGTCCGGTCTGCTGGTGGTCATCTCCTACCTCCCGGGTCCCGCGGCGATCAAATACACATCGTACGTTCCATCGCTGATCGAGGTCATCAGCGGCATCGGGATCATCGCCTATGGCTTGCTGGCCTTCTCCCTGGGTGTGCGGTATCTCAGGGTGGTCGATCATCGCCTGACGGTGGAGGAAACGAAGACCGTCGAGGTCAAATCGGGACAGACCATACCCGCGTAGCGGACTCAAGGCAGGAAAAAAAACACGAGCCGATCTCTCTGATCGGCTCGTTTTTTTCGATTACGTGAGCAGGAGGCTGGCGAAGTTACTTCTCCGGCGCGCCCGCATCGATCCACTGCTTGATCAGATCGAGCTGCTCGGGCGGGAGGTTCATGAAGTGCTTATCGCTCTGGATCTTGACCAACAGGCTGTTCGCGGAGTCGCCGGGCTTGATGACCGCGCCGTCCTTCCCACCCTTCATGAGCCCCGCATAGGTGCTCACATCCATCCCTCCTGCCAGGGTTGAAGCATTGTGGCACGCCGCGCAGCCGGTCAATAGCGGGGCAATATTCGCGTCATAAGTCGGGTTCGCTATTGGAGCACCTGGCGTGGGAATGGCAGCCGCGGGCGCTGGCGTGGGAATCTGCGGCTGCAGGATCTCCCTCAGCTTTGGCGCGTCAAAACCCGCATAGGTGAACTTCGTGCCGTGGCAGGCGCTGTTCGAGCAGAACGACGTATTGCTGGTGCCGCCCGCATCTGCTGTATTGTGGCATGCAGAGCAGGACGTGTCGATCGATTTGTTGTGGAGGCTGATCCAGTTCGTATTGCGGTGCGAGTCCGGCTCCGGACCGCGGCTGATCTCCAGGTTGGTCACGAACGCCTGGGGACCGGCGACAACCGGTACGGAATGGCACAGATTGCATTCCAGGCGGACCGCCTGTTGCTGGGCATCCAGGTGCTTGCCGTCATGGCATCGGAAACAACCAGGCGAATTGATGTGGCCGAGATTATCGGGATGCGTCGTCCAGTCGATCTTCTGCTCCTGGAAAACGGTCCGGTCGTAGATGTTCTGGATCTCCTGGATGGCCGCATGGATCTCGTCTTCGTGACCCACGTAGTATAGCGAATTCCGATAGTATCGATCAAGGCCGGCGATGGCTTGCATGGCATCGTCGTGAGTCTCGTACGGCGCGCTGAGCAGCTCCACAGCCTTCAGGTGGATGTCGGGGATCGAGGGGCTGATCAGGCCGCGCGCCATGGACGCATCGACAGACTGATCGGGAGGGAGAAAATCGTGGGTCACCCGGTTGTGGCAGGTGACACAGTCCATGGTCTTCAGCTGGCTCGGATCGATGCTCTTCGGATTCACGCCCGACTGCACGTCGACGTAGTCCGTTGTGGTTCCATCGTCGTTGGTCACGCGGACCAACGGGATCTTCTGGCTGAGATCGTCGGTGGTGTAGTACTGCACCTTGTTGACGATGTGCCAGTGGATCCCTTTTCCGAGGTTCTCCCGCTTGGCCCCGCCGCCGGTCTTGAGGATCAGGTAGGTGGTGTAGGCCGTGTTGTGCTGATCGCTCAGGAAATGCGTCCTGGCAACGAGGCTATCGTTCGAAAAGGCTTCGGGCTGGTGGCACTTCTCGCACGTGTCGCGCGCAGGGCGCAAAGCCTCGGCATAGATCGGGTACTTGTAATTGTTTGTGAGGGTATCGTATGTCTCTTTGACGCCCTGCATCTTGCGAGGCAGTTGGTCTACGAAGGATGCCCGGCCAATATGGCACTCCTCACAGGTCACGTTCGCATGTGGAGACGTCTGATAGACCGTATACTGAGGCGGCATGCTGTGGCATGTAGTACCGCAGAAATGGGGCGAGTTGGTGTAATCCCACGTGTACACGCCCCCCGCGATCAGCGTCAACGTGAGAATGCCCAGGATCAAATAGGGAATGATCATCACCCAGCGCGGCGACCCGACGGGTGGAAAGAAGAAATTCCGAACTCGTTCCCCAAACTTCACGGAACACCTCCCCGGCGACGTTGGAACGTGATAGTTCGGGCGGGTGACCCCACCTCGTGGTCAAGCTTATCGCTCGACGGCTCCACTGTCAATCCATGCCTTGATGATCGCCAGCTCGTCCGCCGATAGCTGCCCGGGGTGCCCGCCTTTTGACTGTATCTGGAACAGCTTGCTGTTTGCGGAATCAGACGGTACGATCACCGGGCCGTCCTGCGCGCCCTTCATCGCATCTGCATAGGTGCTCAGATTCAAGCCGTTCGTCGCCAGCGCCGGACCATGGCACATGGCGCACTTGGCGGCGAAGATCGGCCCGACTTGGGCCCATGTGACGGCAGGCGCTGCGCTGGTGCTTGCCGTGGTGCCCGAGGCCAGTTCCGCGGTCGGTGATGGAGGCACGGTGGGAGTCGGAGGGATCGGGGTCGGTGTGGGCGGTAGCGGTGTCGGCGTATATGGGACAAAGATGGCGACCGCGTTCGGCTGAGGTGGTACGGTCGTGATCGCCGTCTGCTCGCCATTGACGAAGCCGTAGACCGCAAACAGCATGGCGCCGCCGAGAAGCGCAGCGATCGGATAGTAGATCAGCCGGCGGCGGCGCAGGGCGGCAGGGTCGGTGGGACTCCCTGCCATGCCGGCCTTTATATCCGCCAGCTCCAGCGGGTGCTCGTGGAGCATCTCCTGTTCCGTCAGCTTGCCTGTCCACATCGACTTGTTGAACTTGCGCAGATGCACGCCATACATGTGCCAGACGATGATGGCCAGCACGGCAAGGACGGCCTCAGCCCCGTGCGCCACCTTCGCTGCCGGGATGAACTGCCCGGGCAGGAACCGGACCGTCGCGATCGGATTCCACATGATGAAGCCGGTCACTCCCATGATGAGGATGCCCCACACCAGGGCCCAGTATTCGGCCTTCTCCTCGAAGGTGTAGCGGCCCATCTGGGCACCGGTCTTGCGAAGGCCGAGGTTGTAGGCAAAGGCGGTGAGCGCATCCCGGGCATCCTGGAGGCTGGGAAGCATCGTCATGGGCTTGCGCAGGACAAAGAGCTTGTAGCCCAGATTGATCACGTGATAGACGGCTATCAACATCAGTACGATCGCCGCCGTGTGATGGGTCGCGCGGACCTTCTCCACGCCGCCCCAGAACTGTATGATGGAAAGCGAGATGGGACTTAACGCGTATTTCTGTGCCAGGCCTGTGATCGCCAGCGTGATGAAAGACACCAGCATGACGATGTGCTGCAGGCGGTCCGACAACGTAAAGCGCGTGTACTCCGGCGGCGGCGCGTCGGAGATCAACTCTCTGGCGGGGGTGGAAGTATTCTCGGTCATTAATGCTGCGCTCCCTTCCGCGATCGGCGGATCCGCCCGTAGACGTCAACGATCACGAAGAGCAACATGCCGCCGATCACCGCGGGGATGAAGAACTTATAGAACATGTTGACGTAATACACCAGCGGGAAATGGGTTGGGCTGGCAACGTAATGGCTCATCCAGGCATCCGTGAAATTGTCGGTGGTTACGGTGGGGTGGCAGCGCTGGCATTTCGGTAACAGGTTCTGCTTGATCGCGATCCCGGTCGCCGGATTATCCACCTTGGAGATGTCATGCACCCCATGACAGTCGGTGCACACGGGCTTGTTGGTCGGAGTGCCGGGCGACACCTGCTGGAACAAGGTCACGGTCGTGCCATGGAAATCCGATACGTAGGTATTAAGCACGTTGGTCGATATGCCGTACTTTCCCATGATTTGGGGATCGGTATGGCACTTGGCGCACAATTGCGGGATGTCGTTCCGGAACGCCGCGTCCGTTGGGTTCTGAATGTTGTGGACGCCGTGACAGTCGATGCAGGTGGGCACGTCCTGGTTGCCGGACTCGACCAGCGCGGCCCCATGGACGCTGCCCTTGTACGTGTCATAGATGGTGCTGTGGCAGCGGGCGCAGGTCTGCGGGATCTTGAGACGGGCATCGGGGAGCAGTTTTCCCGTCTGCTTGTCGGTGAGGCGCGTTTGCTGGTGGGGGTTGTGGCAGTCCGTGCATACCGCGGCGTTGAAATTACCGCCTGCCAGCGCCTTTTGGTGGACGCTGTCCAGTACCTTGTTGTATTGCTCGGCATGGCAGTTCTGGCAGGACTGATACAGTTGCAGGCTCACGTCCCGTACGGTATTCGCCTCGAACGACGGGTGAGGGAAGCTCGTGATGTTCGTATGGCAATCGACACAGGCAAGTTTCTCTTCATTGTGGACGCTGTGATCGAACTTCTCCTGGTCGATGGTGAGCGAGAGCGTCTCGCCGCTGGGTAGCTCCTTCACCATGCCCTGCTTGGAATGGCAGCTCAGGCAATACTCGTTGGTAGGCTTATCCGCGGTTGGCGGCTGAGCGACATACGCCGCCCTTGCCGGAGAAGCCATTGCAAGCGCGGCCGCGACCAGCAGAGCGGAGCCAAGAGCGATGGACGCGACCCTTAGCTGCATGGAAAGCTTGTGGCTCATGGGACTCTCCCGTAATTCGTGACTAAAGGCATACAGATAATATCATTTCGTACAGACGAATGCCCCTTGCGGGGCCTGGCATTTGGAGACTCTGGAAACGCGCATTGCATGACGAGATGGCGGGCGCTGCGCGCCCGCCATCTCGCAGAACGACCGGTAGCTAGGTGCTATGGCCTCGTGAACTTGGAGACATCGCCGCCGAGGTCCTTCGCGGAGTCGTACAGGAATTGCAGGACGTACTGAGGATTATGGGCGAACGCGCCCGGATCCTTGACGGAATACTGGTAGTTGTAAGCAGCCTTCAGGAGTCGAGGAGTCCACGCATTGTAACCGATAGGCCCTTTGTCGTTCGTATCGGCCTTGC
>DATKAF010000257.1:0-16954 GCA_035498395.1 Anaerolineales bacterium | reverse complement strand
TGCGCTTCGCGCAGGTCTCATCTGCGAAGTTCGACGCGGGTTACTTCAACGCATACGCTCGCATCGCAGACCGCGAGGACCTTAACTTCATTCTTCACCTCGGGAACTACATCTATGGGACTGCCGGCGGCGAGGCAACAGGCATGAATACGGCTCGCCGTTTCGAGCTTCCGCACGAATGCAAGACCCTCGACGACTATCGCAGGCGCTACAACCAGTACCACCGCGTTCCAGATGTCCAGCGTATGCATGCGGCGCATCCCATTATTGCCGCGCTCGCCGAGCATGAGCTCGCCCCGGGAGCATGGCGCGGCGGCGCTGAATCGCACGACCCGCAGCGCGATGGCCCCTGGCCGGAGCGTGTGCGCAGCGCTCTGCGCGCCCGGTGGGAATGGCTGCCGGTGCGCCAGCCTGACCCGTTCGATGCGTCCCGTGTCTACCGCTCGGTGCGGCTCGGCAGGCTTGCAGACCTCCTGGTGACCGAGACCCACGTACACCGCGATCAGCCGGCGCCGCCGCCGGAAATGTACGACCCAAATCGCACGCAACTCGGCTTGGCTCAGCGCAAATGGCTGTTCGAGGAGTTCGATCGTTCGACCGCCCGCTGGCGGCTGCTCGCCATGCCATCCATCCTGGGCACACTATGGAGAACAGACTTGCCCGATCCCGTCCGGCTGCCTCTTTTGCGAGCCGGGCTCCTCGGGACCGACGGCGAGGGGCCGGATTGCAGTAGTTGGGACGGCTATCCCGCCGAGCGCTACCTCCTGATGCGGCACATCCGCGATCACAAGCTTCGGAACTCGGTTGTGTTGAGCGGCAATAGCGGGATCAGCCTCGTCCAGGAGCTCAAAATGGATCCGTTCGATCCGGCGCAGGAGGCGATCGCCGTCGAGTGCGCCAATGCAGGCGTCAACTCTCCGTATCTTGACGATGGCTTTTATGGGTCTTCCCGTACGCCCTTACGGATCGACGAGCAGGAGCTACTGCGCCTCTTCCCGCAGGTAAAATACCTCGACCTGAATAGCCACGGTTACAATGTGGTTGACCTCACGGCCGAACGTGTCCGCGTGGAATGGTGGTATGCTGACACCGTGCATCCGCGCAGCGACAAGGAACACTGCGGCGCCTCGTTCGAGATCAAGGCCGGGCCTTCCGCTTCAACCTGTAGCATCCAATGAAACGCATCCGTAAATGGGTAGTCCCGCTGCTGTTGGCAGCAGTAACCCTCGTTGCCTATGGCTTGCTCCTGCCGCTGACGGGGTTCTATTGGGATGACTGGCCGTTCGCGTGGCTGGCGCGCTTCATGGGCCCTTCGGATTTCATCCCCGCCTTCCGCGGCTTCCGGCCCTTCCTCGGCCCCATCTTCTTCGTTACCACCAGCCTCGTCCCCGCGAATCCGCTGCTATGGCAGATCTTTGCGCTGGTCGTCCGATTCGGCGCCGCGCTGGCTGCCTGGTTTGCGCTGAGCCGGATATGGCCTGCGCACAAGCGCCAGGTCCTTGTCGTCTGCCTGCTCTTCCTGGTCTATCCGGGCTACAGCCAGCACTGGGTTGCCCTGACGCACATCAACCAGGAGTGGATACCACTCATCCTCTACCTGCTGTCGTTCGGCTTCACAGCGCGGGCGATCCGGGAAATCAGACCGGACATTAACAGAGATCAACAGGCTTCCGGGGGAGATTCAGACAGGGATGTTCATCCGCGCGATTTGCCAGGCAATTCGTCTGTGGTTCAGAATCAAGGCCGCAGAGCCTACCTTGCCAATACAGTCATCGCCCTCGTCCTGCTCGTCGCCGGTCTATTCCCCACCGAGTACTTCATCGGTCTGGAGCCACTACGCTTCCTGTTCATTGGCGTCATCGTATCGGAGTGGCTCGGCGGGTTCTGGCCTCGCATCGGCCGGTCCATGAAGTACTGGTGGCCCTACCTGCTCGTCTGGCTGGCGGATGCAGCCTGGCTCGTCTACTACTACAAGTCCGGGGCCTACATTTCGTACGACCTGACCGCCGTGCAATCTTCGCCATCGCTCTCGCAGGCGTTCCTCGCATTCGCGGATGCTCTGTGGAAGGCCGGCTTCTATATCTGGGTGCAGGTGTTGTTCCTGGTCGGCCGCGCCCTCTCGGCACCCACCAGCCTGCTGACCCTGCTGCTCATCCTCATCGCTTCCCTGCTCTTCGCTTTCTACTTCCTACGCAGCGACGAGTCTTCCACGCGGCGGTCGTTTGCAATCCAGGCGACATTGATCGGCCTGATCGGCATCCTGCTCGGGCGCATCCCGTCCTTCGCGGCAGGCTTGCCGCTCACGCTGCAATCCAGCTTCGACCGGTTCATGATATCGATGATGTTGGGCGCAAGCCTCTTCATTGTCGGGCTCGTTGAATTCCTTCCCGGTCAACGCGCGAAGGCCGTCACTTTCGCCTGCCTGATCGCGTTCGGGATCGGCCAGCAGTTCTACAACGCCAACATCTTCCGCCGCGATTGGTCGCGGCAGCAGCAGATCTACTGGCAAATAGCCTGGCGCATGCCCGGGTTGAAGCCCGGTACCGCCCTGGTGACTCAGCAGATGCCGCTGGACTACGAGACCGATTTCTCGATGACAGCGGCCCTGAACTGGCTCTACTCCCCGCAGCAGCATCCGGCTTCGCTGCCCTATGCGCTTGTCTATAGCGAAAAGCGCCTGGGAGGCGTGGCTCTGCCGGGCCTCAGACCGGATACGCCGATGCATTTCCCGTTCCGGACCGTGGATTTCAACGGCAACACCTCCGATATCGTGGCGATCTATGTTCCACCCGTCGGCTGCCTGCGCGTTCTCGATCCCGCTCTTGGCGATGCGGAAACATACAGCCGGTATCCCGATTCACTGACCGGACCCATCGCTCTCTCTAACCCGTCTCGCATCCTTATTAATGAGCCGTCACCCGCCTTGCCGGCCTCTCCTTTCGGCAAGGAGCCTGCTCACACGTGGTGCTATTTCTACGAGAAGGCCGAGTTGGCGCGCCAGGCGCACAACTGGCAGATGATCGTTAATCTGGGTGAGCAGGCTGCGCGCTTGGGCTTTACGCCGCAGGATGCGTTCGAGTGGCTGCCCTTTATCGAAGGATACGCGCGCACCGGTGGAGTCGAGCATGCCACAAGACTTTCGCAGGCCGCCTGGGAGCAGGACACCAAACTGCATCGCGGCCTGTGTGTATTGTGGCAGCGCCTCAAGAAGGATGGCCCCGTCGACGCGCAAGCTGCGGCCTCTGGACTCATTGCCGAATTCGGCTGTGGTCCGGATTGACCATGCGCCGCTTGACGCTTTAAAGGGTATATGCTACCATCCTCATTTAAGGAATCTGAAAGAGGAGATGTTATGAACACGAAACAAACGATGAAGCTTACTAGCATCCTCCTGCTGGGGGTCTTGCTGGCTTCCGCATGCACGCAATCCTATTCGACAGCTCCCGCGGGTACGCCGACTCTCATCCCCACGGGTCTGTTTGTTTCTCCCTATCCCTCCGGGCAGGATCCGCTGAAGATCATCGCTGACCTGGGAACACAGACCGCGCAGGCGCAATTGGCAGCAACCAGCGGCACCGCGGTTGGCACGCCGGTCACACCGGCCGCAGGTACAGGAGTTGCCGGGACAGATACGCCCGCGGTTGCCACCTCGGGCACGGATGTTTCGACGCTATTCCCCGTTACGGTGGTCCCCGGCGGTTCGACGTTCACGCCGACCGTGCAGGGCGGCAGCACGGTCGTTGTGCCCACCACGTCCGGCACGCAAACCGTTCCCACGACCTCCGGCACCGTCGGGCCTGTA
Organism: Anaerolineales bacterium; assembly: GCA_035498395.1. Lineage (GTDB taxonomy): Bacteria > Chloroflexota > Anaerolineae > Anaerolineales > Villigracilaceae > Fen-1038. The sequence continues at coordinate 13,152 of DATKAF010000257.1, read as the reverse complement.
CCCTCCAGCTATACCCTCCAGAAGGGCGAATGGCCCTGGTGCATTGCCCGCCGCTACAATCTGAATCCGAACGAGCTGTTGAGCATCAACGGCCTCAGCGTGGATCAGAGCAACTCGCTGATGCCTGGCCTGGTGCTGACAATGCCGACGACCGGCAATCCATTCCCCGGCGACCGCGCCCTGCACACGCATCCCGCGACCTACTCGGTGCCTTCCTCGGATACCACTATCAGCGCCGTTGCCTGCTACTACGGCGATGTTCATCCGGACGCCATTGCGAGCACCAACAACCTGACCGTCTCCTCGGTCCTCACGGCCGGTCAAAGCCTGACCATCCCGTAGAAAGACCCGACCTCTCCTGATCTCGAGCCCAGGCAATCAGCCTGGGCTTCTTTCTCTCCAAGGGAGCCGCCATGCCGAAATTCAAGCTGGTCAAATCCGAGGACGTATACCGGGGCAAGGCCTTTAAGGTCCGCCTGGACACCGTGCAGATGCAGAATGGCCGCGACACGAAGTGGGATGTCGTGGATCACGTCGGCTCCGTGGGCATGGTGCCGGTCGATGCAGATGGCAGCATCATCTTCGTCCGGCAGTATCGCCATGCGGTTCGCCTGGATCTGCTGGAGCTTCCTGCCGGTACCCTTCACGATGGCGAGCTTCCCGAGGCCTGCGCGGCGCGCGAGCTGCGCGAAGAAACCGGCCTGCAGGCAGGTCATCTGGAACCCTTGGGCTCATTCTATCTGGCGCCGGGCTATTCCTCCGAGCTGATGCATGTATTCCTTGCCACCGACCTGCGGCCGAACCCGCTGCCTGCCGATGAAGATGAGTTCCTCCAGGTGGAGCGGCTGCCCGCCCGCCGCGCCGTGCAGATGGCGGAGCAGGGCGAGATCCCCGATGCCAAGTCGGTGGCGGCGCTTCTGCTGGCACGCCCCAGCCTGCTCAAGTACCTGGAAGACTAGCCCCATCGGACTTAGACTTCGGGGGTTCGCCCCGAGACTTCGTGGGTTTCCACGAAGACTCCTATAGCCTGTAAGCCTCTCTGAAACCCAAGAAATCTGCAAGCGCGGCCCTCTCAACCAGCGGTGGTCGAGTAGGTGGTATTCTGCCGCCGTATCGAGACCATTCCCCGGGGTCCTTCCGGGGTTCGAGACCACTCGCAGCGGGCATTTTTGGCGCTGTTTTACGCTATTCCACCTAATTCGTCCTATTCTTATCCTAAAAATGACAACTCGCAGGGGGATTCAGGTAATAAATAACTAACGCCTGCCCGCCGTGGGGGATAAACTACAAGCTTGGAGAGAACTATCCGGGCCGCGCCCAGGCGAGCTAAGTCTGGGGGACTCAAGTCTGAGAGCCCGTTATTCCAAAGGAGCGTACTAAATGAAACGACCCATCGTCACGATCGACGGTAACGAAGCGACCGCTTCGGTTGCCCACCGCTTGAACGAGGTCTGTGCCATCTACCCCATTACCCCGTCGTCCAATATGGGCGAATACGCCGACGAATGGTCGGCTCGCGGCCGGAAGAACATCTGGGGCACGATCCCGACGGTCATCGAGATGCAGTCGGAAGGTGGCGCCGCAGGTGCCGTTCACGGCGCCCTCCAGGCCGGCGCGCTGACCACCACGTTTACGGCCTCGCAGGGCCTGCTGCTCATGATCCCGAACATGTTCAAGATCGCGGGCGAGCTGACCAGCACCGTGTTCCACGTCGCGGCCCGCGCCGTCGCCGCCCATGCGCTCTCCATCTTCGGCGACCACCAGGACGTGATGGCCGTCCGCCAGACCGGCTTCGCGCTGATCTCCTCCGGTTCCGTGCAGGAGGCACACGACTTCTCCGCCATTGCCCAGGCGGCCACGCTCCAGGCGCGCGTCCCGTTCCTGCACTTCTTCGACGGCTTCCGCACCAGCCATGAGGTCGCCAAGATCTTCCAGCTCACCGATGAGGAGCTTCATCAGCTCATCGACGACGATCTGATCCGCGCGCACCGCGCCCGCGCCCTCTCGCCGGAGCACCCGGTGCTGCGCGGCTCCGCTCAGAACCCCGACGTGTACTTCCAGGCCCGCGAGACGGTCAACCCGTACTACGCCGCCACTCCCGCCATCGTCCAAGAGGCAATGGACAAGTTCGCCCGGATCACCGACCGGCACTATCACCTGTTCGACTACATCGGCGACCGCCAGGCCGAGCGCGTCGCAATCGTCATGGGTTCCGCCGACGAGACCGTGGAGATGACGGTCAAGGCTCTGGTCGCGAAAGGCGAGAAGGTCGGAGCCATCCTCGTCCGCCTGTATCGCCCGTTCTCCATCGAGCACTTCGTCAAGGCGCTGCCTGCTTCGGTCAAGTCGATTGCGGTCCTCGATCGCACGAAGGAACCAGGTTCCGCCGGGGAGCCACTCTATCTCGACATTGTGAACGCCCTGGTCGAGGGCAATCGCCCCGGCATCAAGGTCATCGGCGGGCGCTACGGTCTCTCCTCCAAGGAATTCACCCCGGCCATGGTCAAGGCCGTGCTCGATGAGCTCAAGAAGCCCGAGCCCAAGAACCACTTCACCGTCGGCATCAACGACGATGTCTCCCACACCAGCCTGAGCTACGATCCGTCGTTCTCGATCGAGCCCGAATCGACCGTGCGCTGCATGTTCTTCGGCCTCGGTTCCGACGGCACCGTGGGCGCCAACAAGAACTCCATCAAGATCATCGGCGAGGAAACGGATAACTTCGCCCAGGGCTACTTCGTGTACGACTCCAAGAAGTCCGGCACCGTCACCACCTCGCACCTGCGCTTCGGACCCAACCCGATCCACGCCCCTTACCTGATCGAGGCCAACCAGGCCAACTTCGTCGCCTGCCATAACTTCAGCTTCCTCGAGAAGTTCGAGATGCTCAAGTATGCCAGGCCGGGCGGCGTGTTCCTGCTGAACAGCCTGTTCGGACCGGACAAGGTCTGGGATGAGCTGCCGGTCGAGGTCCAGAAGTCGATCATCGACAAGAAGCTGCGCTTCTACGTCATCAACGGCTACGACGTGGCCGAGAAGACGGGGATGGGCGGCCGCGTCAACACCATCATGCAAACGGCCTTCTTCGCCATCAGCGGCGTGCTGCCGCGCGATGCGGCCATCGAGAAGATCAAGAAGGCCATCGAGAAGACCTACGGCAAGCGCGGCGCCGACGTGGTTCAGAAGAACTTCGCAGCCGTGGACGCCACCATCGAGAACCTGTTCGAGGTCAAGGTCCCCGAAAAGGCCACCTCGAAGATCTCGCGCCGCCCGATTGTCCCTGCCAACTCGCCGGCATTCGTCCGCGACGTCATCGGCCCCATGCTGGCCTTCGACGGCGACGAGCTCCCCGTGAGCGCCATGCCCGTGGACGGGACCTTCCCCACCGGCACCACCCAGTACGAGAAGCGCAACATCACGCTCGATATACCGGTCTGGGAATCCGACCTGTGCATCCAGTGCGGCAAGTGCGTGATGGTCTGCCCGCATGCCTGCATCCGCCAGAAGATCTACGCCAAGGAGCTGAGCGCCAATGCTCCCGCCACGTTCAAGAGCATGCCGTCCAAGTTCAAGGAGTTCTCATCCGAGGGTCAGCTCTACAGCATCCAGGTTTCCCCTGAGGACTGCACGGGCTGTACGCTGTGCGTCGAGATCTGCCCGGCCAAGGACAAGAAGAACCCCGCCCGCAAATCCCTGAACATGGCGCCCCAGCCGCCCCTGCGCGAGGCGGAGAGCAAGAACTGGGACTTCTTCATGAGCCTCCCCGACATCGATCGCAAGCTGATCAACCCGTCGACCATCAAGAACTCGCAGCTGCTGCGCCCGCTCTTCGAATTCTCCGGCGCCTGCTCGGGCTGCGGCGAGACGCCCTACATCAAGCTTGTCTCCCAGCTCTTCGGCGACCGCTCCATCGTCGCCAACGCCACCGGCTGCTCTTCCATCTTCGGCGGCAATCTGCCGACCACGCCGTGGGCGCAAGATGCCTTTGGCCGCGGCCCCGCCTGGTCCAACTCGCTGTTCGAAGACAATGCCGAGTTCGGCCTGGGCATGCGCCTGACCATCGACAAGCAGAATGAGTATGCCCGCGAGCTGCTCCAGGTGCCCGAGATCGCAGGACTGCTGGGCGCGGAGCTTGTCAATGCGCTTCTGGCTGCGGTGCAGACCGATGAGGCCGGCATCGATGCGCAGCGCAACCGCGTTGCCGAGCTCAAGCAGAAGCTCGCCAGTTCGACCGACACCCGCGCCAAGGACCTCATCAGCGTGGCCGACAGCCTCGTCAAGAAGTCCGTCTGGATCATGGGCGGCGACGGCTGGGCCTACGACATCGGCTACGGCGGCCTCGATCACGTCCTAGCCTCCGGCCGCAATGTCAACGTGCTCGTTCTCGACACCGAGGTTTACTCCAACACCGGCGGGCAGGCTTCCAAATCCACGCCGCGCGGCGCAGTCGCCCGCTTTGCCATGAGCGGCAAGGGTCTGCCCAAGAAGGACTTGGGCCTGATCGCCATGGCCTACGGCTACGTCTACGTGGCGCGCGTCGCCATGGGCTTCAACGACCAGCAGACCCTCAAGGCCTTCCTGGACGCTGAGTCCTACGATGGCCCGTCCCTCCTCATCGCCTACTCGCACTGCATCCAGCAGGGTATCGACAATGAGATCGGCCTCGAGCAGCAGAAGCTCGCCGTCCAGTCGGGCGTCTGGCCGGTCTACCGCTACGATCCTCGACTGGCGCATGTGGGCAAGAATCCGCTCGTCATCGAGAACAAGGAGCCCAGCATCCCGGTCTCGACCTACGCCTACAACGAGACCCGCTACAAGATGCTCACCAAGCTGGACGAGGCCCGCGCCGAAGAGCTGATGAAGGAAGCCCAGCACGACGCCAAGGCCCGCTGGACGCTCTACGAGCAAATGGCCGCCATGCACTACGATGCCGATGCCAACGACGGCGGCGGCAATGGCAACGGAAACAAATAGTCCGCTCTGAAAAAAGTGACCAGGCGAGCAGCAGTACCTGGTCACTCGGTTAGTAACGCCTGTTTGCCAGGAAGGAGCTTCACCATGATCGACATGTCGACTACATACCTGGGCCTCAAGCTGAACAGCCCGATCGTTGCCTCCCCGTCCCCGCTCTTGAAGAAGGCGGCAGATGTGCGGCGCCTCGAAGAAGCGGGCGTGGGGGCAGTGGTCTTGTATTCGCTGTTCGAGGAACAGATCGTCCACGAGAGTTTTGAGCTGGACCATCACCTCCAGCGGTCCGTGAACCTTTCGCCCGAGTCGCTGGGTTACATCCCCGATCACGGCACCTACAGCCTGCTCCCGGACAAGTATCTCGAGCACATCCGCAGCTTGAAAAAAGCCGTCAAAATACCGGTCCTGGGCAGCCTGAACGGAGCCACACGAGGCGGCTGGTTCAAGTACGCCCGCCTGATCGAGGATGCCGGCGCGGACGCCCTGGAGCTGAACATGTATTACCTGGCGACCGACCCGGCTCGCAGCGCGGCGGACATTGAGGATGAGCAGATCGACCTGGTAGCGGATGTCAAGTCCTCCATCAACATTCCGCTGGCCGTCAAGCTGAGCCCTCACTACACCGCTCTGCCTCATTTCCTCAAGCGGCTCGCCCAGGCGGGCGCCAATGGCCTAGTCCTGTTCAACCGGTTCTACCAGCCCGATTTCGACATCGAGGAGCTGGAGGTCACGCATACGCTCGACCTGAGCACCTCCGCCGAGCTTCGCCTCCCCCTGCGCTGGATCTCCATCCTCTATGGCGAGCTCAACGCCGACTTTGCGCTGACCAGCGGCGTGCATACCCATGAAGATGCCCTCAAGGCCATGATGGCCGGCGCGCGCGTCGCCATGATGGCTTCCGAGTTGCTGCATAACGGCATTGGCCGCGTCCAGGAGGTCCTGAAGGACATGTACGCCTGGATGGCCGAGCACGAATACGAGTCCATCGAGCAGATGCAGGGCAGCATGAGCCAGAGGTCGGTGGCAAACCCGGCTGCATTCGAGCGCGCCAACTACATGAAAGTGCTCAACTCATTCCACGATCTGCCGTAAACCAGTTATCAGTAGCCAGTAGCCAGTTATCAGTCAATAGTGACCAGGCGAGAACAGATGCCTGGTCACTTCTTTTGTTAACGTATGTATGGGTTAAATCAAAGAACCTCCGCGGATACGGAGGTTCCACAAATGCGAACGCAGGTGGCTATGAGGTTTCCACGGGGGCGGGAGCGTTCTTGCGCTGGCGGAAGGTAATGCGGCCGCGGCTCAGGTCGTAGGGACTCATCTCCACAGCCACGCGGTCTCCCAGCAGGATGCGGATGTAGTACTTGCGCATCTTTCCCGAGAGATAGGCCAGCACTTCGTGCCCGTTGTCCAGCCGGACGCGGAATTGTGTCCCTGGCAGTGCCTCGACCACGACACCCTCCGCTCGAATCTTATCTTCCTCTTTCGCCATCAGACCTCCTTGGTCGAGTGAGCGTTGATTTGCCAGGCAAATCACGAACATCGCCCACTTCGGCGGCACGAGCCGCCGAAGCCCAAGCTATGTCGCCACGCCGATTATTTCTATTCCATATCTCTTGTAAACGAGCGCCGCTTGATCCGGCGGATCGCCTTCTTGCGTTCCATCCGGCGCTGCTCACTCTTGGAGACGAACCAGCGTTTGCGGCGTACCGTGCTCAACACGCCGCTCTTCACGACCTTCTTGCGGAACCGCTTGAGCAGCGAGTCCTGCGACTCTCCACCGCGCAATACAACCAATGCCATATCCGATTCACCTCCTATCCGGTGCAGACTGCCAGCTCAGGGCCTGTTTCCGGGCCGGGAACGGCGCAAAAAAAACTCAGCCGAACGCGCACGGCTGAGGGTAGTCTTCCAAGGGGAACGGACGAGAAATCACTTCCGATCAGCTATGCGCTTCATGCTCCTTTGGTAAAGCTACACGAGAGACGGGTGTCCCTCAGCCGAACCGTGTAAGTATACCCCATTTGTACAATGCTTGCAACCGGACGCGTACCGTGTGCGCCAACCCGGATTTCCCTTGCAAACAGGTCCGCGCCGTCCTTATTGGGCCCCGATCTCCAGCGGCGGCCTGTCGATCCTCCCGAGAGTATTCGTACACAAAACCCGCCGGGCGGCGGGTTTTGTAGAGTAGGAATCGGTATCTCTGCGGCTTCAGCTCTTCCTAGGGGTTGAACTCGACCTCCAACTCGGGGCGGTCATTCACCACCGGGTTGTTTCCGCTGCGGAACGTCATGTAGTCCGCGCTCATGTCGTCGTTATCATCGAGCGTGAAGCGCAGACGGAACTGCGTGACCCCCATCTTGTTGATGAACTGGAAGGATGGCCATGATGGTCCCCAGACGGAACATAACTTTGCGCGTGATGGATTGCATGCTGTCCTCTCTTGCATTGTCTGACGCGATCGAAGTTGGCAGCCATTCGGAGTTATTGCGCCGATTTGTGCAACGCCTCCCGGCTGCTGTGATTCTTGGTACGCTCCCCGCGCCACAATTGGAATTCCCCTGAAAAAAGGACCGCCTTGCGGCGGGTCCCGTGTGAAAGAAAAGGCCTCTTCGCAATAACCTACTCTCGCGCTTTCGCCTCCACCGCGTCGCGGTCTGGCGACTTGATCGCCACAAACCGGCCGTACGCGTCGTCCCAGGCCGGCTTGTTTTCCGGTGCGAACTCCGTAACGCCGAAGGAGGCGCGCACCACCTGCCTGGCCTCGACCCAGCTTGCGATCTGTCCCATCGCGATACACTGTGCCAACAGGTTCCCGATCGCGGTGGCTTCGTAGGGGCCGGCCAGCACGGGTCGCTGCACGGAACCTGCGGCGAAGCGGTTGAGCAGCGCGCTGCGCGCCCCGCCGCCGATCATGTGGACGCACGGGAAGGCCAGGCCGGTCAGCTCCTCCAGTTGCTGCAATGTGAAGCGATAGGCCAGGGCCAGGCTCTCCTGGATGCAGCGCGTAAGCTCGCCCTCGCTCACCGGCACCGGCTCGCCGCGCTCGCGGCACTGGGCCTGTAACCTGCCGATCATGTCGCCCGGCTCGAAGAGCCGCGGGTCATCCGGGTCGATGAGGGTGCGGAACGGCGCGGCGGCCTCCGCCTTTGCATCCAGCTCGCCAAAGGTCGGCGCGTGTCCCTTCGCGCCAAGCTGGCGGCGCACTTCCTGCAAGAGCCACAGCCCCATGATGTTCTTCAGGAACCGGTTCCTGCCATCGGCCGCGCCTTCGTTGGCGAAGTTGAGGCGAAACGCGCTATCGGTGCGGATCGTTGCATCGGACACGGTGCCTATCAGCGACCAGGTCCCGCTGCTGATGTACGCAAAATGGGGTTCGGCGCTCGGCACCGCTGCGACAGCCGAGGCTGTATCATGATGGCCCACCGTGCAGACCCAGAAGGGAGCAGCGGCCGTTTGTTCAAGCACCTGCAAGCCAGCCCTGCCTAGCCGGCACGCAGTCGGCACGATGGACGGCAGGATGCCCTCCGGTACGTCGAACGCATGCAGGATGGCACAGTCCCAGCCGCGCTCGAGACAGTTATATAGCTGCGAGACCGAGGCGATCGTGAATTCGGCTGCGCGCTCTCCACAGAGATAAAAGTCCAGTAGGTCCGGCACGAAGAGCAGCGACCGCGCCTTCTTCAGCGCATCCGGATCATCGCGCAGGTGCGCTGTCAACTGAACCAGGGTATTGAAGCGCGCCCGCTGGTTGCCGGTCCGTTCGTAAAGCTCATGCGCGGGCATGCGCTGATCCATTTGCTCCAGGACGCCCTCAGTGCGCTTGTCCCGGTAGGCGTGGACGGGCGCAAGAGGATTGCCCGCTTCGTCCAACAGGGCGTAATCGTTGCAGAACGAGTCCACGCCGAAGCTGGAAAACCCTTCCCGAGCGGCTTTCCGCATCCCCTCCAGCAGCCCAGACCGGATGCGGTCGATGTCCCAGTGCAGGTGCCCGCCGCTTTGAACTGCCTCGTTGTCAAAACGGTGTACCTCCTCCACCCGCAGCGTCTTCCCGTCGAAGATACCGCACAGGACGCGTCCCCCGCTTGCTCCGAGATCCAGCGCCAGCGCCTTCAATGCAGCCTCTAAATGAAGTTCTTGAAGATGTTGCAGATGGCGTCCGTTTCCATGCGCTCGAGGCAGCTGAAGGCCGACATCAGGCTGTCGCCGGACACCACCACGCCGTGCATCGGGATGATGCAGCCGATGCCGATCTTTTCTGCCAGTTCCCGGCGCTCGTCGAAATACTTGTAGACGTTCTCCGCTAGTTGCAGCGAATAGGCGTTCGCCTGCTCGATCACCCCGAAATACTCTCCCCGCTTCATGGTCGCCTCGGTGACCGTCTTGATGGGCTTGGCTTGCGAGGCGAACACCATCGCGAATTGCGGGTGGGCGTGGATCGTGCATTTTATATAGCGAAAGCCCGAGAGCAGCAGGATGTGCATCCGGGTCTCACGCGAGAGCTTGCCGCTGCCCTCCAGCAGGTTGCCCTGCATGTCCACCAGCAGGAAATCCTCCGGTTCCAGCTCGCACATCTTCGTCTCGCTCATCATCGAAGGCGAGATCAGGATACGGTCCTCCGCGACCTTCACCGCGAAGTTGCCCCCCGCTGCGTTCGTCAGCTTGCGGTCCCACATTGCCCTCGCGACCTTCTTCATCTGGCATCGTACATCTTCATACTGCATCTCGTTCATGTTCTCCTGCCCCAACATGGAGTCACGCCGCGAGCAGCGCGACCGTCGTATGTTCTTTGAGAGCGTCTGCGCGGCGCGGGTCGAACCCGACCGTCAGCTCGCATTCGGCGGCGGAGGCAGCCACCGCGGCAGCCGTCCGCAGAGTCTCGATCATGTTGCAACCTCGCTCGATCCCCGCCAGGATCCCCGAAAGGAATGCATCGCCGCATCCGCCCTCGTTGACGACCGCCGTCTCCGGCGGGTTCACGCGGTAGTAATCCTGCCCGTCCTTGACGATGGCCCCCTGTCGCCCCCACGTCATGGCGATCATGGGCAGCCGGTAGGCATCCAGCGCCCGCATCGCCGCGAGGATGTCCGCCTGGATGTTGAGCGTACGGCCCGTGAGCTGCATCAGCTCCTCCAGGTTCGGCTTGATCAGGAACGGGCCTGCCTGCACCGCCCCTTGCAGGGTCGCCCCGCTGGCATCCACGAAGACCCTGCCGCCGCGCTCGTTCGCCGCCGAGATCATGCGGCCATATAGGCTTGTGTCATCCACGTTACCGGCATCCCCGCTCAGGACCAGCATATCCCCCGGCCCGATCAGCCTCTGCACCTGTTCGAGCAGCTCGTCGGTCAGGCCGCGGGGCAGTTGCGGCCCGCGCTCCGCCAGCATCGTGCAGACGTGCCCGCGGCTCTGCACCAGCTCATAGTTGGTACGCGATTCGAGACCGGGCAGGTCGTAGTGCAGGAAGTCCACCGCGCCGCCGCCCTCTTCCAGCATGCGGATTATGGCCTTCCCCGTCTGACCAAGCGCAATGCCCAGCGCTGTGCAGGCTATTCCCTGCAATCGCAGGTCCACAAAGACGTGCGTCCCCTTGCCGCCCAGCGTCTCCAGCGTCCGCGTCAGGCGGTTCGTCCGGGAGGGCTGGAACTCCTCCAGGAACAGGATCTTGTCGATGGCCGGGTTGAGCGTGACGGTGAAGATCATTGCGGTTGCGCCCGGCCTCGCTCGTATGGGGCACGCACGACCCGCACGCCCGCTTGCTCCAGCGGGGCGCACTGCGCAGGCTCCGCATGCGGATCAGTGATCAGGCAGTCGATCTCGGAGAGATCGCACAGAAGCACCGGGCCCGACCGTCCGAACTTGGTATGATCGGCCAGGATGAACACCTCCTGCGACCTCGCGATCATCAGCCGCTTCGTTTCGACCTCCAGGATCGATGAGTCGGTCAGCTGCCCGCTCGGCTGGATCCCCGCGCATGACAGGAACGACCGGGTGGGATAGAAATCTGCGGCGTTCTTGCGCGAGAGATCCCCATATGTCGAGAGGTTGCTCCCATGGAAGAAGCCGCCCAGGCAAATGGTTATCACGTTGCGGCGCTTCAGCTCCGCGGAGCGCAGCAGCAGCTTGATCGAATTCGTGATCAGCGTGATCTGCAGGTCATCCGGGATGTAGGGCAGCAGGTAGAGGCAGGTGGAGCTGTTATCTACGAAGAGGCTGTCGCCGTTCTGGACAAAGGCGGCTGCTGCTTTGCAGATCGTTTCCTTTTCCCGGACATTCTGGATCTCGCGCACGCCGACCGGGAACTCCGGCAAGTCTGCGGAACGGCCGCCGCGCAGCACGGCTCCGCCGTGTGTGCGCTTAAGCAGCCCCTTGGCTTCCATCTCGCGCAGGTCGCGCCGGATGGTTTCGCGTGAAGCCTCGAAATGCGCCGCCAACTGGTTGACGTCGACGCGGCCCTGCTCCTCGAGCAATTTCAGGATTTCTGCTGTACGCTCTATGCTGTACATTTAATCCATCCCATGTTACCGAACACAGCCGTATCATATCATGAATGCCCGTTCTTGGCCGAAATGATATAATGGGTCTATAAACGGAAACATTCGGTCACACCTGTCTTGAGGGAAACGGGAGAAACGATTATGAAGCTCTCCGCTTTTGCGGTCCTGTACAAGGATCGCCCGCTGCCCGATGTGCTCGACCTCTTCAAGTCCAAGGGGATTATCTATGCAGAGATCGGCTCCGGCGGCTTCATTGGCAAGGATCATTGCAACCCCGCTGCCTTGCTGAAGGATCAGGGGGCGCGCGAGCGCTTCCAGGAGCTGTTCCTCAGCCGTGGCATGAAGATCTCCAGCCTGAGCTGCCACGGGAACCCAGTCCACCCCCAGAAGAGACTTGCCCTCAGCTATCACCAGGACATCAAGGATTCGATCGACCTGGCCGCGCTGCTCGGTGTCGAGCGCATCGTCACGTTCTCCGGCTGCCCCGGCGATTCGGAGAATTCCCTCTATCCCAACTGGCCCGTCTCGCCCTTCCCCGAGGACTTCCAGACCGTCGTGAGCTGGCAATGGAAAGAGAAGCTCATCCCCTACTGGAAGGAGATGGGCAGGTACGCGGAAGACAAGGGCGTCAAGGTCGCCATGGAGATGCATGGCGGCTACTCGGTCCACTCGCCCGCCACAGCCATCCGGATGCGCCGCGAGACGGGCTGCGCTGCCCTGGGCGCCAACCTGGACCCGAGCCACATGTGGTGGCAGGGCATCGACCCGGCGCAGGCGGCGCGTTACCTGGCTGCCGAGGGCTGCCTCTACTACTTCCATGCCAAGGACGCCGCGGTCGATCCGCACTACGTCTCCTACTACGGCGTGACCGACATGCAGAGCTTCGGCACGGCCTTCGGGCGCGCCTGGCAGTTCCGCACGGTCGGCTTCGGCCACGACCTCAAGGTGTGGGCCGACCTGTTCAGCGTGCTGCGCTCGGTCGGCTATGACGAGATCGTGAGCATCGAGCACGAGGATGGCTATATGTCGGTGGAAGAGGGATTGGACAAGGCTGTGGCGAACCTGCGCCAAGTCTTGATGTTCGAGCCGGCCTCCACGCCGAAGGCCTTTGATCTGGACGCGCGCTTCAAATAGCGCAAGGCGCGCAGCAAGCATTAAATCAGGAACCCGCCTGCTCGGCGGGTTCCTGATTGTGTTACAAGAAAAAGCCTCTTCGCAATGACCTACTCTCCCGGGAGGTCGCCCTCCAAGTACCATCGGCGCTGACGTGCTTAACTTCCGGGTTCGGGATGGGACCGGGTGTACCCACGTCGCTCAAATCACGAAGAGACTAATTCACGATGTTGGACTGAATAGCATTTGCCGTTGCCCCTACGATTCACGATCTCGACTCACGAATCACGGCTTTGATGTAGTTGGAAAAGTACCAAGTTCTCCGCATCACGGAAGGAAGCCCTCGACCATTAGTACAGCTTAGCTCAACATGTTGCCATGCTTACACATGCTGCCTATATAGCAGGTAGTCTACCTGCGGTCTTACTCCCTTAATGGGAATACAGGGATCTAATCTTAGGGCGAGTTTCCCACTTAGATGCTTTCAGCGGTTATCTCTGCCAGACATGGCTACTCAGCAATGCCGCTGGCGCGACAACTGACACACTAGAGGTCTGTCCACCTCGGTCCTCTCGTA
>DATKAF010000256.1:0-5385 GCA_035498395.1 Anaerolineales bacterium | reverse complement strand
AACTATTACGAGGTGAGCGGCTCTAGCATCACCAAGTACCATTACGCGGGCAGCAGCCGTATCGCCATGAACGTCAACGAGACAGTATCATACCTGTTCAGCGACCAACTTGGCAGCACGAGCATCACGGCGGATGGAAGTGGCGAGTCTAACTGACGAAGCGCACAAACTCGTTAGGCATGCAAAAGCCTCCTGACTAGGAGAATTTGGACCGAGTGTCCGAATCCTGCTGGCAGGAGGCTTTGAAGGCTTGCCGGGGAGAAAGTGTTCAGATAACGGCTATTCTTCCTTCTTAGCCTCGAGCTGCTTCTTGTGGGCTTCGACAATGGCACCCGCCACATGGGATGGCACGACGTCGTAGTGGTCCAGTTCCATGGTGAAGTAGCCCCGCCCGCCGGTGATGGACCTAAGCTGGGAGGTGTAGCGGAGCATCTCCGCCAAGGGGACGTGAGCCACGATGATGGTGTTGCCATGCTCGGACTCGGTGCCCTGGACGCGACCGCGGCGGGTATTCAGATCGCTCATCACGTCGCCCATGTTGGCGTCCGGCACAACGATGCGCACGCTCATGATCGGCTCGAACAGAACAGGCCCGGCATCCTGGACGGCGAGCTTGAATGCCTCGCGGCCGGCGATCTCGAACGCGACCGGCTTGGAGTCGACGGGGTGCTCCTTGCCATCGAACACGATGACTTTCACATTGCTCATCGGGTAACCGGCGAATGCACCCTGGTCAAGGCTCTGCCGGATGCCCTTTTCGATGGCGGGCAGGTACGAACGCGAGAGGTTCATGCCAACCAGCTCGTCGGTGAACTCGAAATCAGAACCGGGCAGCGGCTCGATGCGCAGATGGACCTCGCCGAACTGACCGGCTCCGCCTGTCTGCTTCTTGTGGCGGTACTGGGCTGAAGCCTTGCGCGTGATGCCTTCCCGATAGGGCACCTTCGGCTCGTGGGTCGCGAGGCCCACCTGGAACTTGGATTGAGCGCGGTGGATGGCCGCATCGATGTGCTGATCGCCCATGCCCTGCAGGACCGTTTCACCGGTGGAATGCTCGTTGTACCAGGAGAGGGTCATGTCCTCCTCGGCGAGGCGAGTGAGGGTGGGCGTGATCTTGGCCGCGTCGGCCTGGGTCTTGGGCGAGATGGCAACGCGATAGAGGGCCGCGGGATACTTCGGAGGAATGACCGCCAGAGGATGATTCTTGTCGCAGAACGTGTCCCCCGTCGCGGTCACGGTCAGCTTGGCAACCGAGCCGATATCACCCGCATGAACGACCTTAACGGGGATCTGCTCCTTACCGCGCTGGATGTGTAAGCCCGACATGCGCTCTTCCGCGCCCTTGTTCTGATTCCAGACCCGGGCGTCGGCCTGTATGGCGCCGGAGATGACGCGGAAGTAGGTCATCTTGCCGACGAACGGATCGGCGGTGGTCTTCCATACATAGGCAGCCAGCGGACCGGTATCGGAAGCCTTCAGCGTTTCCTCGCCTTCCTGGGCTTTAGCAACCCGCGCGGGGGCCTGGGCAGGCGACGGAAGCAAGTCGATGATGCCATTCAGCAGCGGCAGGATGCCGACCTCGTGCGCGCCGGCTGTGCAATAGACCGGGACAAACGCGCCGGATTGCACCACGTGTCGCAGGCCGCGGATTAACTCTTCATCGCTGAGGGAGCCGTTCTCCAGGTATTTCTCGAGCAGGCTGTCTTCGCCCTCAGCGGCTGCCTCGACCAACACGCCGTGCGCCTCCTTGGCGGCATCCAGCATATCGGCGGGGATCTCGGAGGCGGTTTTACCGTCGCCCAGATAGGCTTTCATCGAGATCAGGTCGACGACGCCCTTGAACTCATGCTTCTCGCCGACGGGTAACTGGACCTTGACGAGCCGGTGACTGCCCGCGTGAGCGAACTCTTCCACAGAGGCATAGCTCTTGGCAAAGCTTGCATTGTCACGATCGAGCTTGTTGATCACGACGAAGCGAGGCATGCCAAAATCGTCCGCATAACGCCAGGCGATCTCAGTCCCCACCTCGATGCCTGCCACCGCCTCCACCAGGACCAGGGCGGCATCGGCCACGCTCAACGCAGAAACAACCTCCCCCACGAAATCGGTGAAACCGGGGGCATCCAGCACGTTGATCTTATGATCGCGGTGCTCCACCGGCAGTACCGACGTGTACAGTGAAATCTTCCTGCGGATCTCCTCTTCATCGTAATCAGAGAACGTACTGCCATCCTCGATCTTCCCCAGCCTGGTTGTCCCGCCCGAACCGTGCAAGAAAGCTTCGGCCAACATGGTTTTGCCCGCACTGCCATGGGAGACCAGGGCGATATTGCGGACAAACTCGGTGGTATACTCTTTCATGACGACCCTTCCTAATAACTAATTTGATTCCAGCCGCATGATTGTAAAAGAATAGAGTTGAATTGTCAAAGCGCACATTGTCACAAGCTTAGAATGACATGGAACAACTCTACAATCACTACTCCTTCCTGTGGATCGCGGCCGGGTTGGCAGTTGTCGCAGGACTGGTCCTTCTCACCAACAAGCCCCGAATGCGCGATTTCATCGCCTTCGGGGTTATCGTTGCCGGGCTGGCAGCGGCATGGTTTGTGCTGCACCCGCACCAAACGGCCCTCATGCAGGACGCCAAATCGGTGCAGGAGCTGATCGGCGCCGGTACGCCGGTGCTGCTCGAATTCCAATCGCCATATTGAATTGATTGCACCGCAGAGCGTCCCATCGTGGATGGGCTGGAAACGGAAATGGGCAGGAGGCTGCATGTTCTGCGGGTGAATATCCAGGAAAACGTCGGGCGGGAGCTGGCGCCCGTATACGACTTCGAATACACGCCCACCTACATTTTCTTCGATGCGCAAGGCAAAGAACTCTGGCGCAGCGTCGGCGAGATCGACGTGCAGCGCGTGCGCGATTCGATGCCAAAGTAGAATCCCCTTATATTGACCTTCCAACCGGACAGAGCCGTCTGTTGATTTGATACAATCGGACATTCTGCCTCTGCGAAGTCGTGATCGAGAGGCGGCATAACTGCGGACATGCTGCGCCGATTGGAATTCAGCCTGTGGTACTTCTTTCGCCCGCCGTGGGATAGCGGCATCTCGCCGCCCGAGCTCTTCGATTTCATGGAGCATCACGCGGCGGGCCGCGCCATCGACCTTGGTTGCGGAACCGGCACCAACATGGTGACGCTGGCGCAGCACGGTTGGCAGGTGACCGGCATCGACTTTGCGCCGCGGGCCATCCAGATCGCAAAGCGAAAGCTGGCGAAAGCCGGCGTGCGCGCAGAAATCCGAACCGGAGATGTGACACAGCTCAAGGGGATCTCGGGCCCGTTTGACCTGGCGCTGGATTTGGGATGCTTTCACGGGATACATGAGCGAGGCGCGTACTTGAAAGCCTTACGGCGTGTTCTCGCGCAAGAAGGATACTGGCTGATGTATGGCAGGCTGCGGACCGATCCCGTGGCCTCCGGACCCGGGCTTGAGGAGGACGACATCGAACTCATCAAATCATCCGGCCTGCAGATTATCAACCGGAAGAACAGTTGGGACAAGCGCGGGCGGCGCTCCGCGTGGTTCCTATTCCAACACATGGCTTAGTGAGGGCAGGATAGCGGCGATGCGAGTGCTTTTCATCTTCCTGGATGGCGTGGGACTCGGCGCAGATAACCCCGAGGTCAACCCGTTTGCGCGCGTGCCGATGCCCACACTGGAAGGGCTGCTGGGAGGACACAGACTGCTGGATGAAGTTGCTCCGCTTGAGATGGAGCGCGCCAGCTTGTATGCGTTGGATGCGGGGATGGGCGTGGCCGGGCCGCCGCAATCCGCCACAGGCCAGGCCGTATTGCTGACAGGCATCAACATCCCGGCCGAGATCGGCGAGCACTATGGACCCAAGCCGAACCCGCCCATCGCCAGCTACCTTCAGAACGGAACGCTGTTCTCGAGGCTGACGCAAGCCGGAAAGAGAGCCGCGCTTCTGAACGCCTACCCACCGCGGTACTTCCACGGTGTTGATTCGGGGAAGCGGCTGTACTCCGCCATCCCGCTGGCAGTGATCTCGGCAGGTCTGCCTCTCTTTACCAAGGACGATCTGTTCGCGGGGCGTGCTCTCTCTGCCGATTTCACGGGCACGGGCTGGGCCGAAATGCTGGGCTTCCCGGAGTCGCCGGTGCTTAGCCCGGAAGCGGCCGGAGGGAAGCTTGCCGCATTGGCGCAAGGCTACGACTTTGCCCTGTTCGAGTACTGGGCAAGTGACTACGCCGGACACAAGCAGGATATGCCATGGGCCGTGCGCCAGTTGGAGGTATTGGATGGAGTGCTGCAAGGCCTCTTGAGCGCATGGGACGATTCGAGCGGCATCATTCTGATCACATCGGACCACGGCAACATGGAAGACCTGTCGATACGCCGGCACACGAATGCGCGCGTACCTGGACTCCTGCTCGGCTCACTAGAGGCGCGGCGCAGGTTTGCCTCGCGCTTCACGGCACTGACCGATGTGGCACCGGCGATCTGGAATGCAGTGATGGAAAGCTGACCGCCGTACCAAGCTATGTTGTGAGCAGAGAAAACTTCGAGGCCGGACGATTTGTCCGGCCTCTTCGCATCGGTTGGAATGCATCTGGAGGGGGCTTGTGACTACACGAAGCAAATGAAGACCTGATTTCCGAGCAGCCTGCCGCGCTTGGTAAGCCGGAGGAGGCGGTGAGGCATCTCGTACCATTCGAGCAGGCCCAGACCAGTGAGTTTGATGAGCACGGCAGGATAGACATCCATCAGGTCCGCGCCGAAGCGCCGGGCGAATTCTTCCGCGGCAACGCCCTCTCGCGTGAGCCGGAGGCCGGTGATCATGAACTCGGACATGTCGTCACTAGTTGTCTGCCGATGTTGGTTGACGGCGGCTGGCGAAACGGGGAATGCGCCTGCCTCCCCACCGGACAGCCTGTCGATGTAGGTCTTGATGCGGAGCACGTTGGAGTAGCGATAGCCGGCGGCATAGCCGTGCGCGCCCGCGCCGAATCCGAGGTATGGATCGCAGCGCCAATACTGGAGATTGTGGCGGCAGGCAAATGCCGGAACGGCACCGACCGCTGGCTGGCGGTCATTCTTTGCGGTCAGCGCCCAATTGGAAATCTCGTACTGGGAGAAGCCGGTGGAAGTGATCGCATCGTCAGCCCACTCGTACATCTCCGCGGCAACATCCGGATCTGGAAGCGGTAGAAGACCGCGCGCCGACCAGCGTCCGAACGGAGTGCCGTGCTCGAGAGTCAGCGCGTAGGCAGAGAGATGATCCGGGCAAAGATCGAGCACACGCCGGACGGTCGTTTGCCACACATCCAGTGCCTGACCGGGAAGGCCGTAAATG
>DATKAF010000255.1:0-12560 GCA_035498395.1 Anaerolineales bacterium | reverse complement strand
GGCACCGCCTGGACCTCGCAGACCCTGCTTGCGCGCCAGGCCCGCCTCGCACGAGAAGAGGAGGCGCAGGATGGCATCCAGCGGCTCTTCTTCTACACTGCAGACGATGTCGCCGCCCTCGTCCCAGACTACGCCGCGCATTTGGAACGCGTCATCAAGGAGCGCGGCCGGCAGCATCCGCTGGTGCGGACGCAGTATTTCAATGAAGAGATCGATGCGCAGGGCGGCATGTTCCACGCGGGCAGGCTCGCGCTGATGTTCCGGGGTGATGCAGCCGCGGCAGGGATCGCCGCACCCGGCTCAGGCATCCATGCCTTTTGCATCGATGTGGGCGGGATGGATGAGGCCAATGCCGGGCTCACTGAATCCTCGCTCATGAAGCAGACGATGGAGATGGGAAATCCCGGCCGGGACTCCACGACGCTTTCCGTCATCGAGATCGACCTATCGACCCTGGAGACGCTCCAGGCGCCCACCTATCGTGTGGTGCATCGCGAAGCCTGGACCGGCTTGAACCATGTGACCGTGTTCGGCAGGCTCAAAGCGCTGGCCGAAACGTGGAACCCACAGCATATCGTCATCGATGCAACGGGCGTTGGCGAAGGACTGTGGGCCATGCTGGATAAGGCATACCCGAGCCGTGTGATCCCCGTGAAGTTCACCCAGCAGGAGAAGAGCGAGATCGGCTGGCGTTTCCTGTCCATCATCGAGACGGGGAGGTTTAGAGCGTTCAGTCCCGCATTAGCGGGATCTCCGCTTCGCTCCGACCGTCAGCGATTGGCCCTACCCCCAGCCCCTTCTCCGCTTCGCTCCGAAGTGCTTCGCGATCCCCATCTTCTGGAGAACGAAGATGGGGAGGGGTGCGTGCGGCTCCAATACGCCTCCTGCCGTTCCGAGATCCTGCCCGGCCCCTCGAAGACCCTCCGCTGGGGCGTCCCCGATGGGGTGCGCGGCCCGGATGGACAGCTCATACACGACGATTTCATCATGGCGGATGCCCTGGTCGCCAAGCTCGACGAGCTGCAGTGGTCGATCCACCTCCCCGCTTTCATAATACGCGCGAGGGACCCCTTGGACGAGATGTCCCACACGCGGCCGCGCTCGTCAACGGAATACTGATAACTGGTTATTGGTTATTGGTTATTGGGCTGGGGATGAGGGCCAATCGTATATCCCAAACAGGTATAATCCTCGCGTGCCCTACACAACCATCTTCTTCGACCTCGACGATACCCTCTACCCCGCCTCCAGCGGTCTGTGGCCCACGCTCAAGAACCGCATGAACCTCTACATGATCGAGCGCATGGGCATCCCCCCCGAGCAGGTGCCGTTCCTGCGCGAGCAGTACTTCCGCAAGTACGGCACCACGCTGCGCGGCCTGCAGGCCAACCATGAGATCGACGTGCAGGACTTCCTCGCCTTCGTCCACGATGTCCGGCTGCGCGACTACATCCACCCCGACCCCGTCCAGCAGCAGGTGCTCGCCTCCCTCGGCACCCGCAACGTCATCTTCACCAACGCCGACCAGAACCACGCCCGGCGCGTGCTCGACGTGCTCGAGATCGGCTCCTGCTTCGCATCCATCGTGGATGTGAACGACATGGACCCCTACTGCAAGCCCAGCCCGCAAGCCTTTGCCCGGGCGATGCAGGCGGCAGGCGAGTCCGACCCATCCCGCTGCGTGATGATCGACGACCTGGCGCATACCACGCTGGCTGCGAAATCGCTCGGCATGTATGCGCTGCTCTATGGATCGTCATGCGTCGATAACTCCTCCGCCGACGCCGCCTTTACCGACTGGAGGCTGCTGCCTGCCTTGCTGGATCCCGGCAGGTCCTAAGAGACTGTTTCTTAAATGGCAACTGCTTGCAGAGCCCCTACCCCGACCTCCCTACGGGATCCCACAAGGGGACGATGTGCTTCGCCCCCTGCCCCATCCGCTCCGCTTCGGGGATCTGCGAAGCTCCGACGATCCCCTCCGCTACGCTACGGGATGCTACGCGATCCCCTAAAGAGGAGTGGGAAGGACGAATGGAGAGATATGGGTGGGAAAACACTCCCACATCTCTCCATTCGGAGACCTGCACAACGTGCGAGCACTTAGAATAGGATTTAAGAAACACTGTCTAAGCGGCGATTCCTCTGCACGGATCGCCCGCCTTTGGACGTATATATGAATAGCACCCCTCGCCGCCGCACGTTCTTAAGGAAAAGACGCGCAAACGGGACCGCAGCCCGTGGTTCTGACATCCCTCATACACATGTTTCATTGTCCTTTAATGCCGGAATGTTATCCTGTCCGCCAGTTGTGCCGGGCCGCCGGACCAGGGCGGGGTGCTCAGCAAGCTTTATCAGAAGCGTTTCAGCCACGAATGCCAGGAGGCAAGTGTGAATAAGACGTTACAAGTTATTTTGATCGCGGTCATCGGCCTCGTGCTGCTGGCAGGCGGATTCTCCGGCGGATTTATTACCGGTCACATGCTGCCCCTCGGGAACTTCGATCCGGTTTTGGCAGCTCCTCTCGGCCTTTCCCCGACGGCCCCCGCCGCCGCGCAGACCGCCACCCCCTCCAACCTACAGACGCTGTTCAAGCCGTTCTGGGAAGCCTGGACGATCATCCACCAGCAATACGTCGACCAGCCGGTCGACGACACCAAGCTGATGGAAGGCGCCATCCGCGGCATGATGGAATCCCTTGGCGATGCCCACAGCACCTACATGGATCCCCAGACGTACAAGGACGCCAACTCGCAACTGGCAGGCTCCTACGAGGGCATCGGCGCGACGGTCGACTCGACCGGTGACTATCTGACCATCGTCAGCACGTTCGCCGGCTCCCCCGCCCAGAAGGCGGGGCTCGAATCGGGCGACGAGATCACCGGCGTCGACCACGTGGACATGACCGGCACGAATCCCGAGCTGGTCCGGCAGAAGGTCATCGGGCCTGCGGGGACCACCGTCCACCTGACCGTCGCACGCAAAGGCGCGACGGCCCCGCTCCAGTTCGACGTGACCCGGGCCAAGATCGTCATGCCCAGCGCCAGCGGCAAGATGCTCCCGAACGACATCGGCTACGTCCAGATCACCACGTTCGGCGAGAACACCACCGCCGAGCTCGTGACCACCCTCAAGACCCTGATGGCCCAGAACCCCAAGGGCCTCATCCTCGACCTGCGCGATAACGGCGGCGGCTATCTCCAGACCGCGGTCGAAGTGGTATCGCAGTTCCAGGGCAACGGCACGGTCCTCTACGAGCAATACGGCAACGGGACGAAGAAGACGTACGACGTCATCGGTGGCGGCCTGGCGACGAAGATCCCCATGGTCGTGCTCATCAACGAAGGCACCGCTTCGGCATCCGAGATCACGGCGGGCGCCCTGCAGGACTACGGGCGGGCGAAGCTGGTCGGCGTGGTATCCTATGGAAAAGGCTCGGTCCAGAACTGGGTCCCGATCTCGAACGACCAGGGCGCCATCCGCGTGACCATCGCGCGCTGGCTCACGCCCAAGGAGCGCCAGATCGATAAGAAAGGCCTCACGCCCGACGTATACGTATCGCGCACCTCCGCCGATCGCCAGGCGAACCGCGACCCGCAGCTGGATGCCGCCGTACAGACATTGATGGCGGTCCTCAACAAGACGCCGCTGCCGACCTCCGTGCCCACACCGACGCCGACACCCGTACCCTAACATCGTTCCATTGCCCGTTGCATCTGACCTGCCAGGGAACGTGCCAGGCGGGGTGGATCATGCTCCTCCTTTGAGGGCGACGGACAAAGGAGCTTTGAATGTTCCCGCTTTTGATGGACCCAACTTACCTTTGCTTCATGCTTCCAGGCCTGGCGCTGGTCATGTTCGCCTCCTGGTATGTCAACTCTGCGTACCGCAAGTGGAGCCAGGTCCGCAATCGCAGCGGCCTGACCGGAGCGCAAGCCGCCCAGCGCCTCATTAGCAGTGGAGGCCTGGCCGGCGTCCAGATCCAGGGCATCGGCGGCAACCTGACCGATAACTACGACCCGCGCGATAAGGTCCTGCGGCTCTCGCAGGGTGTCGCCAATACCGCTTCGGTCGCATCCGTCGCGGTGGCTGCCCATGAGCTGGGCCACGCCATGCAAGACGCCGAGGGCTACTTCCCGCTGCGCTTCCGGGCCGCGCTGGTCCCGGCAGTCAGTGTTGGCTCATGGCTCGGCTGGATCATGATCCTGGCCGGTCTCTTCCTTCGGTTGACCAACCTGGCCTGGCTGGGCGTGCTGGTGTTCTCCGGCGGCGCCCTGTTCGCCCTGGCGACCCTACCGGTGGAGCTGAATGCCTCGGCGCGTGCCAAGCGCCTTCTCGCCGATACCGGCATCATTGCCGGCCCAGACGAGCAGGCCGGCGTCAACAAGGTGCTGAACGCGGCCGCGCTGACCTACGTTGCGGGGCTCGCCTCGGCCGTCCTTCAGTTGCTTTACTTCGTGAGCCTCGTCGGCGGCATGGGCGGGCGGCGCCGCGGCTAACCGATTCGATCCAAGGTTCGATGGCAGCATTTGAGTACGAGCGGGACATGCCCGCTCGCACTTCTGTATTCCTCGCAGGGGGTTCGTTGTTATAATCTTTTCAATGCGCAAAGTCATTGTTGCCATCATCCTGTTGCTGGCAGTCGGACTTGTCATCTTCAGCTTCTCCGAGATCCAGAGCATTGCGGAGACGTGGCAGCGGGCGCATCCCTGGTACCTTGCGCTCGCCCTTTCGATACAAGGGGTGTGGTTCTTTGTGCTGGGCTGGACCTTCCAAGCCATCTACTGGGTGCTGGGCATCCGGGAAAGCAAGCGGCGGCTGGTACTCATCGCGGCAGCCAGTTCCTTCGTGAGCATCGTAACGCCCAGCGCAGGCGTTGGCGGGCTGGCGTTGTTCGTCGCAGATGGACGCGCACGCGGGCTTTCCACCGGGAAGATCACACTGGCGGGCGCGCTCTATATCCTCTTGGACCAGGCCGCCTTCCTGTGCGTGCTGGCATGCGGGCTGGTGGTGCTGATCCGCCGCAACAACCTGGGGGTCGGCGATATCACCGCCTCGCTGATCCTGCTGACCACGGCTTCGGTGCTGGCCTTCCTGCTCTTCCTGGGCTATCGCTCTGAGGAGGCCCTGGGCGAAGCGCTCGCCCGCCTGACTCGTCTCGTCAATCGTGTCGTGGGGCCGTTCATCCACCGCGACTACTTGAGCGAAGCCAAGGCGCACACCTTCGCGCACGAGATCTCGGAGGGGCTGAGCGCGCTGCCGGAAAGGCCGCGCAGCCTGCTGCGGCCGTTCCTGCTGTCGATCGCGAACAAGGTGCTCTTGATGGGAGTGCTCGTTTGCAGCTTCCTATCCTTCGACGTGCCGTTCACCGCGGGGACTATCGTGGGCGGGTTCGCCATCGGGTACCTGTTCCTGATCGTCTCGCCCACACCGTCCGGCATCGGCGTGGTGGAGGGCGTGATGGCGCTGGCCCTGCGGACGCTGCGGGTGCAGTTCAGCGATGCAGTGCTCATCACGCTGGCCTACCGCGGGATCACGTTCTGGCTGCCGCTGGCCATCGGGGCGCTGGCCTTCCGGGTGCTGCAAGCGCCAGGGAAGGGCGCACCGCCGCTCCAAGCATAAGGTTATTCACGGCAACGCCAGAGGAGGAGTCACAATGCTATTCCTGTTGATCAAGTGGGTCCACGTGCTGTCCGCCATCGCGGCCGTTGGAGCGAACATCACCTATGCCATCTGGATCGTGCGCGCCTCGCGGGAGCCCAGCGTGCTGCCATTTACCCTGCGGACGATCAAACTGATCGATGACCGGGTTGCAAACCCCCTTTACGCGCTGCTGCTGCTGACCGGCTTGACGATGGCATTCATGGTCCCAATACCCCTGACCACGCCGTGGCTGGCGACCGCGCTGGTCTTATACGCCATCACAACACTGCTGGGGTTGGTGGCCTTCGTGCCGGTCTTCCGGCGGCAGATCGACCTGCTGGACAGCGAAGGCTTTGAGTCGCCGAAGTATCAAGCCGTAGCAAGGCAGGCGCGGGTGCTGGGTATCGTCGTGGGAGTCATCGTAGTGGCGATCACGTACCTGATGGTGGTGAAGCCGCCGTTGTGGGGATGAGACCCCTGCCGAGCTGGGAGGGTCGCCCCTACGGTACGGGAACGGGAACGATAAAACGACAGCCCGCGGTATAAGCCGCGGGCTGATCATTTAGGCAAGTCCTGGTCTAGCGAACTGTCAGATGGTCCAGCCAGGAGGCGAGTTTGTCGTAGATCTCAGGGTCGAGGCGGGCGCCCTGGATCGCCGTCTGCTTGCGCAGCTTGTCGAGCTTGCAGGCCGGGATCGGCCCGCCTTCGACTTCCAGCTCTGCCATGGGATGGGTGAAGACCGTCAGCGCCTTGACCGGCACGGTTACGCCACCCGCGAATTCTTTCTCGATGCGGTCCTTGATCTCCTGCGTCATGGCGGCGGAAAGAGCCACGGGGTCGCTGACACGCTCCTCCACAACGTAGCGGAGCGCGCGGCCCATGGTCATCGCTTCCTTCCACCGGCCGTTCCGATAGGAGTAAAAGCCGCCGATGTTGACGACCTCCATGGCAAGCAGGCCCGTCGGGGTGAGGAGCATGTGCTCGCAGGGAAGCGAGGACGGGTAGTGATAGATGCGGTATTGATCGTCAAGGCCTTTCAGAGCTTTGTCGAGGCTGTCTTCGGGGCGCGGCTTGCGCACCCAGCGGTTGGCAAAGAAGATGCCAACCATCGCGCCCAGCGCGCCGACGATCATCAGGATGGTCGAGAAGCCCGACAGCTTCGGGAAGAAGAGCGGAACGGCCACACTAATCAACAAGAGGACCAGCCCGCCCACGCTGGCGAAGTTCGCTGCCTGGGCCCGGGCGTTCAGCTTCTGCCGGTCGATGCAGATCTTCATGAGATTTGGTAGAGCCTCCGGTGCACCGGCACCAGCAGATCGTAGAGCCCACGGTACTCGTGATACAGGGCATCGTATCGCCCGGCGCAGGCAGGGTTCGGCTCGACCTCGCGGCGGATCTTGACCAGGTCATCGACGTCATCCATGCTCGGATAGACGCCAAGGCCTACCGCCACCGCGAGCGCAGCACCGGCAGCCCCGGCCTCGAGATGGTTCTTGACCACGTGGATCGGCCGGCCCGTCACGTCGCTGATGATCTGCACCCAGACCTTGCTGTTGCAGCCTCCGCCGATGCCGTTAAAGCCGTCGATGCGGAAGCCGAGCTTCTCCATCTCCTCGCAGATCCAGCGGAGGTGATAGGCCACGCCCTCCATGACCGCGCGCGCCATGTGATTCTTGTTGTGGCTCATGGTCAGGCCAATGAAGCCGCCGCGCGCATAATGATCGAGGACGGGCGCGCGTTCGCCCGATAGCCACGGGAGGAAGATCAGCTTATCGGAGCCGGGCGTTATGGCTTCCGCCCCGGCGCTGATCAGCTCATAGCTCGACTTGCCCCTGGCCGCGGCGATCCGTCTCTCCTCCTGGCACAGGACGTCGCGGAACCACATGAGGGCTCCGCCGCCGGTCTCCATCTCACCGGCAATGATGTACTTCTGCGGGTCGATGTGGTTCAGACCCCAGAACGGCTTGACCGGGTCGTTGCGGAAGGTGGAGGTCGAGACGCCGACCCAGGTCGCCGTACCTATGCAGAGGTGGACTTTGCCCTCGCGGTTGGCGCCCGCGCCGGACTGGGCAACCGCCACGTCGCCGGCACAGATGACGACCGGGGTACCGGCCTTCAGACCGGTCTGTCGCGCGGCCTGAGGCGTGATCGCGCCGATGACCTCCGTGCAGGGAAAGGCCGGGGGCAGTTTCTCGACCGGGATGCCGAGTTTCGCGCAGACTTCCTCGGACCACTTCTTGGTCTCGGGGTTGAACAGGAAGTAAACGGAAGCGCCGACCCAGTCGATGGCGATCTTGCCGGTGAGCTTGAAGAGGATGTATTCCTTGCAGTCGAGCAGATAGGCGGTGCGGTCCCAAATGTCGGGGCGCTCTTCCTTCAGCCACAGGATCTTGGGGATGCTGTCCTTGGCGGTCGGGATGTTGCCGGTATGGTGGAACAGAAAGGACGGCATATCGCCCGCCGTGACGCGGTCGGCCTGCTTGATGCTGCGCAGATCGAGCCAGGAGAGCATGGGCGTCAGGGGGCGGCCGGCCTCATCGACGGGCAGGGTGTTCCACATCTGCGCCGAGACGCCCACGCCGATAATGTCAGCGGGGTCGACACCCGACTCGCGAATCACCTGGCGGGAGGTTGCAGCGACGACGCGCCACAGTTCATCCGGGTCCTGCTCCACCCATTCGGGGTGCGGGTAGGAGATGCCATAGGATTGGTAGGCGGAGTGGACGACTCGGCCTTTGAGGTCGCACAGCACGGCTTTGTTGCCGCCGGTGCCGGTATCATGAGCGAGGATATATTTCTTCGTAGACAAGGTGATGCCTCACAGAGGCGGCAGTGCCGCCGGGCACAAGATGCTGTGCCCCTACACGCCCAAGACCTGGTTGACGTATTCGCCGAAGAGGCGGATGAACTGCCGGTTCTGCTCGGGCGTGCCGAGGGTGATGCGGATAAAGCCTTTGCCAAGATGATGGCCGCCCATCGGCCGGATGAAGATGCCTTTGGAAGCCATGTAGTCCCGTATCTCCATCGACTCTTTGCCCAGCACACCGGCATCGATCAGGACGAAATTGCCTTCCGAGGGGAACGCGCGCAGGCCGGGCATCTTGTTGATCTCATCGCAGATGTAGCTCCGGCCCTGGAGGGCATTCTCGCGCTTCGATTCAAGGTCCTGCGTGTCCTCCAGGCCTGCAAGAGCAGCGGCAAGGCCGATGAGGCTCACATTCCATGGAAGGCGGACGCGGTTGAAGTAGCTGGCAAGGCCGGGGTCGCACAGCAGGTAGCCGATGCGGAAGCCGGCAAGCCCCATGGCCTTGGAGAAGGTGCGGTTGACCATCAGGTGCCGGAACTGCTGGATGAGCGGGGCTCGGGTCACAAGCCGGGTCTGGAGGCCATAGTAGGCTTCATCGAAGAAGACCGGAATCCCGAGGTCCAGGATGCGGAGCAGATCCGCTTCGGCGATCTCGTTGCCGGTGGGGTTGTTCGGCGAGCAGATGAAGATCAGCTTGGTCTTCGGCGTGACGGCCTTTAAGATGCCGTCCATGTCCCAGTAGAAATCGGGCTTGAGAGGCACAGGGATCGGGTTGCCGCCGGCGACCTTGACACGCGCCTCATACATGGGAAAAGTCGGGACAGGAATGACGACATCTTCGCC
The DNA here is from genome assembly GCA_035498395.1 of Anaerolineales bacterium. Taxonomy (GTDB): domain Bacteria; phylum Chloroflexota; class Anaerolineae; order Anaerolineales; family Villigracilaceae; genus Fen-1038. The sequence goes on along the minus strand of DATKAF010000255.1, from coordinate 3,271 downwards.
CGGCGCCACGAAGGTGTGAATGACAAAGTTGATGACGTCCGTCGAGCCATCGCCGAGGACGACATGCTCCGCGCTGAGGCCTGCGGCTTCCCCGAGCCGTTTGCGCAATTCCGGGCCCGAACCCGGGTACAGGTTGCCCAAGCGGGCGGCTTCGAGGATCGCATCCAGGACGTGCTCGGACGGCGGCAGCAGATTCTCATTGGACATCATGCGGACGGTCTCGGGGTGCTCCCAGGCAATGTCCATATGCTTATCGCTGTAGGGCTCGGCGTTCTTTACCCAGGGGACGATGAAGTCTTCGGCTGATTTCATGAGGATATCGCTTTCTGATGAAGAGGTGCCAGGAGTCAGGTAGCAGATGTCGGTGCGAGGGGCGATGTGTCAGGTGCCAAGTGCGAGGTGGGGTCTCGAACCCCGGAAGAGCGCCGGGGACTTCGTACGTGGCGCCTTGGCGCCACTACTCGACCCGCATAGAGTCGCTAGCGCTGGAGCTCTTCGACATCCTTGTACCACTTGACGCGGTCGCCGATCTGGGCACGAGCCTTCCAGGCCAGGGACTTCGGCGCGGCGTCGATCCGGTCGCGGAGCTCCTTGATGCGGCCGTGGACGACCTGGCGGTCCTCATCCGTAAGGCTCGCATAGGCGGCCAGCTTATCGTCCAGCAGCTTGAGGTTGGCGGTCATGGTGCGCCAGAAGCCCCAATCCTTGCTGAGAATGCCAACAATGATCACAGCATTGATCGTCTCGTGATCGCTGTTGCCGATGGGGTGCTCACGCAGCAGCATGATGCTGTCGATGAGGTCCTTCTCGTTGATCTGGACGATCTGCATCTTTTCCATGAGGAGCTCAGCCAGGGGTATGGTGACCTGCTCCTTCTCGAGGCGGCCAACGAAGTTGATGGGGTGGCAATAATCAAGGACGTTGTAGAACACGTCGATATGGCGACCAAAGGCCGGATCGTGGAAGACCATGCGCCGGTCGCCGAACAGCTGGGTGACCTGCCGGTCCTCCTCGTAGCCCAGTTCGGTGAGCACGCGGCGGATGTCCCGGACAAAACGCGGATAGGACACGAAGTCGAAATCGGTGAACTTGCGGCCGAGCTTGTCCTGGATGTAACCGTACTGCGGACAGTGCGTGCGGAACGCGAGGGCGCCGATGAGGCGCATCAGGATGTGCTTGTTCTCGTCCTGCGCCAGCGCGTCCACGATCCGCGTGCGCTCGGTGTAGAAGTCTTCGATGATCTCGCCATACTTGCCCATACCACCTCCGCTAAGCAGAAACCAACAAGTGGCCTTTGACCTTGCCGTCTTCGAGGTTGATGATCGCCGCCTTCATGATGCCTTCGGCGTATTCGCTGCCGGCATTGACCATCAGCGTGCGCCCGATGCGCGTGTGCCCGGGCGATTCGTGGATATGACCGTGCAGGGTCAGCATGGGCTGCACCTTCTCGATCCAGGCACGCACCGCCGGCGAACCGGCGGACTTCATGACCACCTGGCCGCCCTGGGTGATGATCTTGAGGTCCTTATCCAGGTCGGGGCACGTATCCAGCGTGGAGTTGAAGGGCGGGACGTGGATCATGGCAACGGTGCGCTCGGGCTTCGGCATGATGCCCGTGAGGGCGTCCAGCTTTGCAGTCAGCTCGGCTTCCTCGATATCGCGGGCGCAGCGCCAGGGGGTCATGTTGGCATTCGAAAGGCCCACGACGTTATAACCGCCCTCGAGCTCGAAACACTTCATGTCGGGGTTGCGGATGTGCTCGAACTCATCGATCACTTTATCGACCGAGTACAGGTCGTCATTGCCGGGCATGAAGTACAGGGTGATGCCCTGGGGGGTGAGCTTCTCTTCGGCAAGCTGCATCCAGGCACGGACGCGGTCGCACATTTCCTTTTCGAAGCGGGCGCCCATCTTATTGGGATCGCCCTCCAGCTCGGTGGCCTCGTCTTTCTCGAGGACGATCGGGTAGAAACCAACACTGCTGATGGACTTCTTGAGAGCTTCCAATTCAGCGGCCGTGGCGGCCGCCTTGTCGGCGCCGAACAGATGGCCCGTATAGTGACCGCCGCCCTGGTGGATGACGGGCACCATGGCTTTGCCGGTCACGTCGCCGCCCACCATGAGGGCGTTCACCTTATATTGCAGGCCGGAGGACAGGAATTTGCGGAAGACGGCCTCCGAGCCGTGAAAGTCCGATCCATAGAGAATACGAGTCATCTTCATAGGCACCTCGAATGGAAGATCAGCACTGACAAACGAACCGTTGCAACCGGCGCGACACGGATGGGCGGGATGCCCCGCGCGAGCCAAGCAGCGCGGGACATCCCGGACGGGAAATGGTTTAGATGGGCGGCACCGACTGGAAGGTCCAGTTGATATCGATGCCTTCCTTGCTCATGCGGTAGGCGCGCGCGCCGTAGAAGACTGCCAGACCGCTCAGGATGAAGCCGAGCAGGGTCCCCAGGATGACGGGGCCGATTCGGCCGCCAACAGCCGGGAACAGGAAGGACGCCAGGATCAGCCAGAGCAGGAACACCATCGTGATGCTCCCGATGACAGTGATCACGGGCACCTTACCCCATTTGCGCTTCACGAAGGCGCTGGAGTTCTCGAACAGGTCAGGCTTGGTGAAGGGGAAGATCGTAATGGCAAGCACCGGAACCAGCATGGTGCACGCGGCGAAGAACACGAAATTCAACTGCGCGCCCATCACGCTGCCTGCCCACAACCAGCCAGAGGCATCCAGAACGCCGATCTCGGCGATCGCGGTGATGATGGCGATGGCGACGATCGGGCTGTTGAGCGTCGGGTGAATGTAGCAGACCTTCTCCGGGATGAGGCGGTCAAACGACCAGGCGAAGATGATGCGGCTGCAATAGAAGAAGTAGGTCTGCGCCAGGTTGATGAGCGTGTACACCCAGGCGAGGGCCACGATCCAGATCAGCAGGATGTTCGGCTGGAGGATGGCGGCATAGAAGGTGATCCACGGCATGGGGTTGGCGTCCGCGACGCCCGCGTTGCTGAGGTAGGACTCGGCGGCAACCCACTCCAATGGAACCAGCCGCTGCAGCATGATGGCCGCCAGGACGAAGATCGCCCAGGTGACGAGCAGCGACGACCAGGAGCCCCAGATCAGGGTCTTTTCCGCCTGCTTGACCTCACCGGCGAAGAAGGTGGGGATGTAGTAGCCGTAGAAGATCCAGAAGCCCATGATCAAGCCCGCCAGGGTCATGACGCCGACGTTGGGATTGATGACCATGCCCTTAGATTG
>DATKAF010000254.1:0-3733 GCA_035498395.1 Anaerolineales bacterium | reverse complement strand
AAAACCGGAGACGGAGAAGCTCCCGTCGATGCGCATCGTGCCGAAATCCGTGGAAGCCCAAACATTGCCTGTATACGTCCCAACTCCGCCGGCGCCGGTCGTCGTCAGAGAAGCGCTGGCGTACTGTCCTAAGACGCTCTCACCCGTACAGGCACACAAACAACTGTCAACGTTCGAACGCCCTTCCAGCCCCACCGACGTGCTGTAAAAAGGTGCTGCGCTGGCACTCAGGCATATCAGGATAAACAGATACAAACGACCTATTCTCATTTGCAGCCGCCCGGCGTCCCATCGAGCTGCAGATTCGTAATTCCTTCATTCACACCTACAAACCCGTTCTAGACGACACCGATTACCGCTCATTCAACTCCATGGAAGAGTATCGCCAGTGGTGCGAGAAGAACCTTCCTGCCTGGCTAGGCGATAGCCGGGGCTGATCGACATTCATGCCGGCCTTCGAGTTTCACAATCCCAAGGAGCTAGGCACCCGGCTCGATCAACATGGCGTGAAATACCTGTTCTTCGGCACGTCGGGCGCGATCCTGCTGGGCTACTCGGATACGACACAGGATGCCGACTTGTATGTCGACAAGCAGCGTGACAACTGCGAAAAGCTGGTGCAGGCCCTGCTGGAGCTCCACTTCCGGCTCACTGAATCAGAGCAAGAGGAGATTCGCCGCGGCAAGTACTTTATTCAACTCCGCAATGGCCCTTTCGATAACCGTCAAAAGGACCGGGAATCGCTTCCGCGCCTCCTATCGTTTCGTGGGTGGTTGAGGTGTCAAGCAAAGTAAGGTAGCTCCCATCACGACGCCGCCAGCCGCATCGGTTGCTTCTTCCAGTACGTTAGCGACCGCCAGCACCACTCGAGCGGACCGAAGCGGAAGCGCTTCAGCCAGATGGGGCTGACAATCATCTGGAAGATCCAGATGGCCGCCACCACGTAGTACAACTGATGGCGCTCCAGCCTTCCGTACAGGGCAAAGCCATATCCGGTAAAGATGATGCAGCAAATGATGGAGTGCGTGATGTAGCTGGAGAACGCCATCTGCCCGATGGCTCCCAGGCTGTGGGTCAGCCACGACAGCCAGCCCTTCTTGCACAGCAGCATGATCATGCCGAGATGCCCGAGGGCAATGGACAGCCGCCCGATATCGTAGGTCGAACTGGCAAAAGAATGGACCGCCGGGTCGAAGTTGCTCTTGATGATGACCCAGGCCGAATAGCTGTTGACCGGAATCCCGATGCCATACCCGAGCAGGGCCATCTTCGCGTAGAAGCCGGCCGGCCGCTCGGCCCCGAGCAGGCGCAGCTTCATGAGTCCCATGCCGATGAACATCATGCTCCAGATGTCCCAGTTCATCGGGTGATAGTAGAAGAGGCTGTGCCATTTGGCCACGACCTTGACGCGGGCCTTGATGACACTGAGCGGGCTGCCCCGCCATTCGTCGGCGTCTTTCTTGAGCTCCTCGGCGTTGGGACGGTTGTAGCGGCGCCAATCTTCCCATTCCCTCTTCGCGTCCTGCTGTTCCTGTGTCAGTTTCTGGCCCGCGTCGGCGGCTGCGACAGCGGCGCGGCCTTTCTCGATCATGTCTCGCGTCTGGAAACCGTAGCCGACGTACGCCACGGCGCTCAGCACCACCAGCGTTCCGCCGATGACCAAAAGACCGCGCGCCGGCATTTTGCGGAACGGATACAGCGCCAATGCGCATAGCGCGTATGGATAGAGGATGTCGCCGAGCCACAACAAGTACGCATGGATGATGCCAAATAACAGCAGCCACAGCGTGCGGCGGTAATAAACATCGGCCCCGTCTGTCCGATTATCTAGGCGAGAAGTCAGCAGGATGACCCCGGCTCCGAACACCATCGAGAACAGGCACCGCATCTTGCCTTCGGCCAGCACATGGAGCACGGTCCACACCCAAAGGTTGACACCCGTAGCGCCGCCGGTGACCGTGGGATCGTCATAGGCTCCGCCATACATCCCGAACGGGATGATGTTCATGAGCAGGATGCCGAGCAGTGCGAAGCCGCGCAGGGTATCCAGAGCCGTGAGGCGCTCACCCCGCTCGACGGGGGCGGGAGCGGCCGGCGCTTCCAGGGGTGCGACCGCAACGGGTGAGAAAGGCTGCATCAGGCCCTCCTTGTCGGTTTGGCCTAGTATACGGCGATTCCGGGGTTTTGTATGCTAGCGGGCGAGGAATTAATCCACCATGATCGCCGAATCCTACCGGAAAGAAGCCCTCGACGGGCTCCTCGAGTTCCTGAAAATCCCGAGCATAAGCACGATGCCGGAACACAAAGCCGACATCGAAAAGGCGGCCGAATATGTGGCCGCGGGCCTGCGCACCGCCGGCCTGCAGGGCGTGGAACTCATTCACGGCAAAGGGCACCCACTCGTTTACGGAGAGTGGATAGGCGCCCCGGGCAAGCCGACCCTGCTCTGCTATGGACACTACGACGTCCAGCCGGCCGACCCGCTCGAGGAATGGAACTCGCCGCCATTCGAACCCGCCATCCGCAACGACAACATCTACGCCCGCGGCGCGGTGGACGACAAGGGTCAGGTCTGGCTAGTGGTCAAGGCCGTCGAGTGGCTCATGAAGCGGGATGGCCGACTGCCGGTGAACATCAAGTTCCTGCTCGAGGGCGAGGAGGAATGCGGCGGCGAGCACATCGAGGAGTACGTCAAATCGAAGCCTCCCCGGCTAAGGTGCGACGCCGTGCTGGTGTGCGATACCGAGATGTTCGCGCCCGACCTGCCCACCATCTGCACGGGCCTCCGCGGCATCGTCTATGGCGAATTGTTCGTGGAAGCCGCGCGGCAGGACCTGCACTCCGGGATGTACGGCGGAGCCGCGCCCAATCCGCTGCAGGCCATCGCCGAGATCATTACGGCAATCAAGGACCGCGAGGGACACATCCACATCCCCGGTTTCTTCGACCGCGTCAAGCCGCCGTCTCCCGAGGAAAAAGAGGCCTGGGCCAAGCTCCCGTTCAACGAGACGGAGTTCCGCGAAAAGGAAATCGGCTGCTCGGAACTCGTGGGCGAGCCCGGCTTCACCGTCCTCGACCGGCTCTGGGCGCGGCCGACCTTCGAGGTGCACGGCATCCGCGGAGGCTTCATCGGCGATGGCGCCAAGACCGTCATTCCTGCCCGCGCCGTCGCAAAGATCTCCATGCGGCTGGTCGGCGATCAGCAGACCGGCGAAGCGGCCGAACAGTTGAAGAAGGCGATCGCCGCCGTGACGCCACGTGGCGTGAGGGCCGAATACAAGGTCCTCCACGCGGGAGCAGCCAGCCTGGTCGATCCCAAAAACCCCTACGTCGAGGCGGCTGCCAAAGCGATGGAAGAGGTCTTCGGCAAGAAGACCGTGTACATGCGTTCGGGCGGATCTATCCCCATCGTCGGCGTCTTCAACGCCAACCTCGGAGTGCCGAGTGTCCTGATGGGCTTCGGCCTTCCGGATGACAACCTGCACGCGCCGAACGAGAAGTTCCACATCCCAAACTTCTATCGCGGCATCGAGACCGTCGCCCGCTACCTGGAGCAGCTCTCGAACTAACTTGCCGACCGGGCGTTACTCGATTGGATCGCCCCCATGGGGATGCTATCGGAGGTAGTGCGACAGCTGTTTCTGCAGGCTCTCGACGCTGCGGACAGTCCAGTGCGTCGCACCGGCAGGTTGGCTGCGCAGCATCGCCTCCACGATCGCAGCCTCCTGGTCTG
>DATKAF010000253.1:0-12127 GCA_035498395.1 Anaerolineales bacterium | reverse complement strand
AAAAGATATTGAGGCTGCTGGTGAATGTGTTGACGTAACCAAGCCGCCCCGACAGGACATTGGTGAGCACCGACGAGCGCTTTACCAGGTTGAACTGTTGGAAGACCATGCCGATCTGGCGGCGGACCTTGCGCATGTCCGTCGAGGAGGCGGCCGTGATATCCTGGTCGTTCCAGTACACCTTGCCGGAGGTGGGCTCGATCAGGCGGTTGATGCAGCGCAGCAGGGTCGATTTGCCGGAGCCGCTCAAGCCAATGACGGCCAGGAATTCGCCGTCATTCACCTCAAAGCTCACATTCTTGAGAGCCTGCGTGCCGTTCGGGTAAACTTTCGTCAGGTTCTGTACTTTGAGCATGGTTCGCCATCAAGTCTGGGATTCGGGATGATGAGATTTCGGAAGTCTTGCTGCAAAAGACTTGCGAAGTCCCTGGATGCTCACCATCCAGGAAAAAATAAAAGCCTGGCAGGCTGAGGAGCCTGCCAGGCTTCGTCATGCTATTTCGGGAGCAGAGTGGCCGGGTCGATGCCAGCCTTTTCCAGGACTTTCAGGAAGTCGGCGTATTGCGTCGGCGGGACCTGCTGCAGCGAGTCGTAGTTATACAGGCTCTTGAGTACAGCCTTGCCGCCCGGATCGCCGGCCATCTTCAGCATGCCTTCGACAATGACCTTCTGAAGGGCGGGATCCAGCGACTTGATGAACTGCATACCATCGTTCGGGATGCGGTCGGTGACGGCGAAGGGAGCGACCTTCTGAGCGATGTCCGGATAGGTCGCAGCCAGGTTGGCGCTGGTATCGGTCAGCACGTTGACGTAGGTCGAGCCCGCGTCGCAGTCGCCCTTGTAGACGGCGATGGCCACGTTGTTGTGCGAGCCGGCATTGGTCGTGCTCTTGAAGTCGGCATCGGGATCGATGCCGTTCGCCTTCAGGACGATGCGCGGCATGATGTAGCCGGAGGTGGAAGCCGGATCGACGAAGCAGAACGTCTTGCCCTTGAGGTCGGCGAAGCTCTTGATGCCGGATGCCACGCTGGCAATGAACTGGCCGCGGTAGAACGGCTCAGGCTGCCCGGCAAGCGTCTTGTCCGGATCGACATCCGGGGCGGTGGTGGGGTAGTTCCGGATGGCGAGCAGCACCGGGAACACTCCGTATCGATTGGCGGCGAGGAGGGCAGCCGCTGTGTTCAGGAAGCTGACCTGGGCCTTCTCCGCGCCCATGGCTTCCACAGAGGCGGCAAAGCTGGTGCCCACCTCTTCCTTGAAGGACAGGCCCGTCATCTGGCTCAGGCAGTCCGCGATCGAGCCGCCGGCCTTGGCGATCTTGCCCGTATCACCGGAGGGCACGAAGGTGATGACGATCGGGTTGTCGGTCGAGCCGAGAGCTCCGGCCGCGGGAGCGGCAGGCGCATCGGACAGCTTGCTGCAGTCAGGCGGAGGGGGAGGCGTGGGAGTCGGCGGGGCGGCTGTCGGCGGTACAGCCGTGGGGGCTTCAGTGGGGGCTGTGGTGGGCGGCGGAGCCTGGGTTGGAGCCGGAGGCTCGGTCGGCGCGGGAGTGGCGGCCGGCGCGCAGGCTGTCAGTGCGAGCGCGAAGACCGTCACGAGCGCCAACAGCAGGAATGTAAGGCGTCTATTCATATTGCTCTCCTCATACAGTGGAAAAGAGTGTAGGGGATTTCCGGGGCACGTGCCCCTGTTCACTGGTGTTTATCATAACCCCTCGCCAGAGATTCGACAAGACAGGCTCCCGGCAGGCTGCTGCAATCGACAGATTACCGCGCGCCCTCGGAACCTTAAAGCACTCACGCGCTACTTGATCAACTTGATCAAGTCCACGCCGGAGGCTTTGACTGCCTTCCGGAAGAGATCGTACTGGCTGTCCTGCGCGACCTGCATCGACTCGAAGCCGTACAGGGTCGACATCGCCGCCTTGCCGTCCGGCGTGCCGGAGAGATCGACGAATGCGCGCGTCAGGTTGCGCCGCATCTCTTCGGGCATGCCGCTGGCATACACCAGGGTCTCATAGGGGATGATGGGCGGGATCTGCCAGATGACGATCACCTGTTTCATCAGGTTCGGGTATTCGTCTTGCAGCCCCGGATACGTGCGCGCATCGATGTAGGTCGCGCCGAAATCGCAGATGCCGCCCGCTGCCAGCGCGCGCACGACCGCCACGTGGCCTGCGAGGAAGGCCGGCTCGTGTGTCACCACCTGCGCCTGGTTCAGATACCCGAGCGGGACGACATAGCCCGAGGGCGAGAGCTCGTCCGTCCAGCAGGGCTTCTTGTCCTGGAACTGACCGAGCGCGATCGGAGCCTCGGCGATGTCGGCCTGTTTGATGGTATCGAAGTAGGGAGTGAAGCCGTTGTTCACATTGGCGAGATACTGCGCGCCGTAAAAGATCTCCTTGTTGACCTCGCGCGCAAAGGCGGCCTGCACGTTGCCATCATTGCTGGCCTGGAGATAGGCGAACGGCGTAAGCACGCCGATGTGCGCGTTCCCGATCCCAAAGCCTTTTACCAGCTCTTTCTCGTTGGGCGGCAGCACCGATACGATATGGTAGCCGGAGCCTTTCTCGAGCAGCCCGATGAGGGTCTTGGCGGCATTCTCCACCGCTGTCGAGCTCTTGGTGGCGGGCGGCAGCGCCAGGATCAGGGGGTTCTCCGCTGTGCCCAGTATGGAAACCGGCGGGGGAACGGTGGGGAGAGGTGTGGGGCTGGGGCCCAGCACTGGCGCGGGCGTTTCGGTCGGCCCCTGCAAGCTCAGGCCGCAGCCAAAGATGATCGGAAAAAATAGCAGAAAAAGCAGTGCTTTCCACTGCGCACGGCGTTGGTATAGCCCGGCTAGACGGGGAATCTGCATGAATACACCCGGCTGCCAGTGATGACGATGAGAGGCGTGCAGTTTACAGACATGTATGGACAACAACGATGTGGCATCGGATGGGTTATAATATTCAGGTACCGTAAGTGCAGCAGAGTACAAGGTCGGGCATTTCTTTTGCCACCAGGAACTTCGTTGCGAGCCTGAGATGGCTCGCATTTTATTCAGGAGAACGCGAATGAAGGAAAGTCGAGGCGTCAGCCTCCTGTCGATTCTAATTCTACTCGTAATCGCGGGCGGAGCCTACTATTTTGTTCAAAACATCCGGCAGAGCGCGGAGCAGAGCGTCCTGCCATTCCAGCAGGCGAACACGGACCTGCAAACCCAGGTCGCGAACCTCATGCACCCCACGCCGACAGTCATCCCTGACCCGGCGACCTATATCACCCAGGTGCAGGCGCTGGCGCGGCTGGAGACCATCCAGTACAGCGTCGAAAAGGTGATCACGGCGGAGATCGGGCAAGGCACGTTCGGCTTCCTGTTCGGGGACAAGCTGCTGTTCGTGGCGCATGGCACGGTCATCGCCGGCATCGATATGGGCAAGATGCAGCCGTCGGATCTGCAGCTTCAAGGCGGGCAACTTCATGTCCATCTGCCGCCGTCGGAGGTGTTCGTCGCCACGCTGGACAACGACAAGTCCTACGTGTACGACCGGCAGACGGGCGCGCTGACGCGCGGCGACCAGAACCTGGAGACCACCGCCCGGCAGGCCGCGGAAGGCGAGATCCAAAAAGCTGCCATCGAAGACGGCATCCTGGAGCAGGCCGATAAGAACGCGGTGGCCTTCCTGACCAAGTTCTTTGCCGCCCTGGGCTACCCCAATGCGGTGATCGAGACCGCGCCGACAGACTAAGCCCAGTTTTCATTGTCGATCGATTCCCTACGCCGCATTTGCCGGAAACTGCGCAGGGATAAAGATTCCCAACTGCAAGCCATCCGAAGAGCGATGGCTTGAGGCGCAAGCTCGGAGGCGAAGGATCGCGTCCTAAGGGCGCGGCAGATAGCCGTCCAGGCTGCAAAGCGCGGGTGTGGCCACGCCGCACTCCCCGGCGGTCTTCAGCATCGCATCGAAGTGATAGCGCATCTCGCGCAGGCTCCCCTCGGAACTCGCATGGGCGGTGTAGCGCTGCATGCTCTTGTTTGTGCTCCACATGAGCCGCATGACCGCGATCACCAGCCAGTCCGGCCAGCTCAGAAAAGACACTTCCGGGTACTGCTTCCAGCTTGCGCCCCGTTTCTCGCATAGAGTCATCAGCTCGCGGGTGGCATGCACGCAGGTCTTCATCAGCTTGCCGTCGCGCAAGAATGGCTTGACCGCGCCGTAGCGGGCATACCCCGCGGCGAATCCCACTGCTGAAGCGTTGTGCACCCACAGCCAGTGCAGGATCTCAGGCTGTAGATCGGGCTTCATGTCTGCCTTCTCGAACAGCTTGCCAACCTGCTCCAGGAGCTCCGCCGACTGCCCATCCAATTTGCCCAGATGCACCTCCGCACCCAGATTGGCCCAATACAGCCCGCCGCGGATCGTGCCGCCGCCGTCCGGATAGCCTAACAGGTAGCGCGCTCGCTGCAGCATGGCATCGATTTCGGCTGTCCCCTCCCAATTCGATGTGAACACTAGGAAGGAGGTTTTTTCCCCAACGCAGGGAATCAAATCGCGCAGAGCACCGGTCAGCTGGTTGGCATTGACCGGCAGGATGACCAGCTCATAGCCATCGTCGGGTGTAACGTTCTCGCTGCACTTGAGAGCATAGTGGGTGATATTGTCAGGCTTGTGGCCTTTGCGTTCGTCCAGCACATCCAGGTCCACGCCCTGCCGAAGGCCCTCGGCCTTGCCCGGGCGGACATAATGGGTTACGTCCACGCCCGCTTCGGCCAGGGCCCAACCGTAAATGACGCCGATGACACCGGTTCCAACGATCAGAGTCTTCATGGCAAATCCCTCCGCGATCGCAAACTTGCAAGTCGGTTTCGCAGAACCACCAACAATGTACAACCGCAGATTGGCAGCTGCAAGTGACGTTCGTCACGACGCAGGCGAGCTGGCGGGGTCAGGCGGACCTAGGGGCAGTCTGGCGGTACACGGATCACGGTCTGTAGCCCTTTGTGAACTCTTCATACACATACGGGCACAGGCCGTTGTAGTATTCTGACTCTTGCAGGTCGAAGTAGCCCGCAGGGTAGCCCATGCGCGCGCTGCACTCCGGAGCGCTGTAATCATCCTGGTCGCCGTTCGGGCCGAAGTTGTGCAGCAGCCCGTGGATGACCATGCTGGCGGCCTCATGCGTGGGCGTGGACGTGTACAGGTTCCCGGCTGCATTGGGACATATCGAGTACCCGCCCCCGGAGACGCAGGAAAGCCCCGCCTGACCGCGGCACTCGCCCGGCAGTGAGAGCGTGCCCTGCGGCGTATCGCTGCCCCCATAGCCACAGGCCATGTACTTGTAGCCGTAGTCCACGACGGACACATACACATGGCTGTCGCCGGCTGCCGGTGATACAAACTGGTTCTTGAACGACCCGCCCTCCGGCACGCTGAAACCATAGCCGCCGTTGGCCTTCGCCTGCCCGCCGTCGCCGTTCGAGAAGATGATCAGGCCATTGGGCGGGAAGGCCGAGCGCAGGGCGAGATAGCGCGTGGCGATATCACTCATGCTTCCGCCATTGGCATCTTCCGCGTAATCGACCATCACCAGCCCGTACGGCGAGAACGGCTTGAGATACGTGCTCGCTTCATTGATAAGAGCCTGGGCCTGCTCGCGTGTGACCTTTTGCGTGCTTGTATCGACGATCACCGAGACGGCGAACTCAGGCTTGTTTGGCGGTTGCAGAGTCTCCGCTGCCGCGGTGGCAGGCAGGGATGTCTCGCTTTGCAGCGTCGCCAGTACAGCGGTGGATGCAGGCTGGCTGGCGAACAGGGAAGGTTGCGTGGGAGCCGCTGGAATCTGCGAACGTCCGCAGGCGATGAGCGATAGCGCGAGGGCACAGGCGGGAAGGAACAAGTGCAGGTTGTGCATCATCGGGCAGCTCGCTCCAGCAGGTCGGGCAGGTTCACGTCGCACAGGGATTGGATCTTGAAGTCGGCGTCCTCGAGATCGAGCTGGGCCGTAACGGGGTTCGGTACCGCCACCACGAAGACGCCTGCCCCATGCGCGGCCCGGATGCCGGGCGGCGAATCTTCAAAAGCCAGCGTCTGGGCCGCGCTCAGAGCCAGCAGCTCGAGCGCCTTCAGGTAGATGTCCGGCAATGGCTTGAAGCGCCCCGGCGTCACCAGGTCGGAGGTAACCACGAGGTCGAACGCCTCGGCCAGCCCAAGCCGCTTCAGGTGCGGCTCGACCCATGTCCGCGGGGAGCTGGATGCGATGGCGATCTTCAGCCCCAGCATCCGTGCCTGCGCGATCACCTCCAGCACGCCCTCACCCACCGGCTCTTGCTCGATCAGTTCATTGCTTTCGCGGCGGTGCCGCGCGTGAAGCTCCTTTGGGTCCAGCGAGTCGCGTGTCCACTCGTGCAGCGTTTGAGCCGGGTCGAAGTTCGGGTAGCCCATGTGCCCGATGGTCTGCAACACCCGCTCGACCGGGAACTCGAAGCCGTATTCGGAATAGATCCGCTTCCAGACCAGAACTTCCGGCGTCTCTGTATCCAGCACCACCCCGTCAAAATCGAACAGCAAAGCCCGGATGGAAGAATTCATGATTTAAGAGTATAACATCACCCGATTTGCCATGTCCCGAATCGCCATCCTGGGAGCCGGAGCCATCGGAAGCGTGATCGGCGCGTGCCTGAGCCGCGCGGGTGAAGACGTCACGCTCGTCGCGCGCCCGGCGCATGCCGAAGCCATTCGCAGGGAGGGCCTGCACGTGGAAGGGCGGCTCGGCGCGTTCACGGCCGATGTGCGCGCCGCCGAGCGGCTGGACTTCCAGCCTGACCATGCCTTCCTCACTGTCAAGACGCAGGACGTGCTTTCCGCGTTGCGAAACAATCTGGGTTTCCTCCAGGATGTACCGCTGGTCACGTTCCAGAACGGCGTCCGCAGCGACGACCTGGTATCGAATTTGCTGACCAAGTCCCAGGTCGTCAGTTCGGTGGTCAACATCAGTGCCACGTACCTAGTGCCCGGCGCGATCACCATTGTTTATCCCGGCACACTGATGATCGGCTATCCGTTCCCCGAGAGCAGCGTTCCGTTGGAGCCGCTGCAGCTGATGCTGCAGCACGCCGCCCCGACGACCATCTCGCGCGACATCCGCGCCGCGCACTGGCTCAAGCTGCTGTTCAATCTCAATAATGCCTTTCCAGCCCTGACGGACACCAGCCTGCACCGCCTGTACGCGGACCGCTACATGCGCGAGCTGGCCGCGCGCGTCATCCGGGAAGGCTTGAGGGCCGTCGATGCTGCGAACATTTCGCTTGCGTCGCTCCCGGAGGTCTCCGTTGGTCTCTTCCGATTACTGGGAATGCTGCCAGTTCCGCTGGCAGGCCTGCTGATCGCATCGCGCGCGCGCCGCATCGAGGGCCAGTGGCCCCTGCTTGGATCCACACTTCAAAGTCTGCGCCGCGGGCAGCCCACCGAGGTCGATTACCTGAACGGCGAGGTCGTGCGCCTCGGCCGCGAGACGGGCAGGCCGACACCGCTGAATGCAAGATTGGTCGATCTGGTGCACGAAGCGGAGAGAACGCGGACGTTCCTGACAGTTGAGGAGCTGCCACGCAAGCTGGATGGGTGACTGCGGACTTCTTTGCGATGAGGCAAGCAAGCAGCGAGAATCGATAAACGAACGGCGGGTTCTGTCAAGAACCCGCCTTCCTTGTAATGGCTGGTGAGCAGCGAGTGCTACTTACTGGCTTGCCGACGATGCCGTATTCCGCTGGTACAGCTTGAGCGCTTCCCAACCCACCATGATGCGGCGTTTCTCATCCCACAGCCTCAGGCGCAGGCCCTTCAGACTGAACAGCAGCGTCATCGGCTTGATTTGGAAGATCTCGTTCTCCTCGTAGCATTCCGGCAGCCGGTAGTTGGGGATCTTCGGGCTTAGATGATGGATGTGGTGAAAGCCGATGTTCCCCGTGAACCATTGCAGGATGGGCGGCAGCTTATAGAAGGAGCTGCCATCCAGCCCCGCCTTGGCGAACTGCCACTGCTCTGTGCGGTCCCAGTAGGTCGGGTCGAAGTTGTGCTGGACGTAGAACATCCAGACCCCAACCCCGCCGCCGATGATCATCACCGGCACCTGCACCAGCAGATAAGCCTGCCAGCCGATCAGCCAGCACATCGCGCCGACCATCAGCACGACCGCCAGGTCCGTCCACCAGATGCTGGCAGCTTCGCGCCGGCCGGTGCCCGGCCTCGGGACGCGCTGCGCGAACACGAATACGATGGTCGGCCCGAAGAGGAACATCACAACAGGGTTGCGGAAGACGCGATAGCCGAACCGCTTCCACCACGGCGCGTCGAGATACTCCTGCACCGTCATCGTATACACGTCGCCGATGCCGCGCCGGTCCAGGTCGCCGGCGGTCGCATGGTGGATGGCATGCTCGTGCTTCCAATAGTAATACGGCGTAAAGTTGATGAGGCCTGTGATGATGCCCATGATATCGTTGGCCCTGCGTGACTTGAAGAACGAACCGTGGCCGCAGTCGTGAAAGATGATGAAGATGCGTACCATGAACCCGGCGGTCGGGATGGACAGCAGCAGTGTCAGCCAGTAGCCGACCTCCAGGCTCCGGATCATGACGTACCAGAGCGCGAAGAACGGGACCAGTGTGTTCACCACCTGCCAGACGCTCCTGCGCACGTCGGGGCGGGAATAGCGGGCGACCGCATCCTGCCAGCGGGCTTTGATCTTTGTGTTAGTTTGCATTATCAATTCCAATCTTGAGCCGAATTGTACCTTTAAACCGCCCGTGGTGAACAGGAACCGACCGCTGATTTGCATGTGCAATCCAGGGGCTCCAGCCTGCGTCATTTGAAATAGAATTGGTCGATCGCACGAGGAGAGAACATGGTCAGCTTGAAGCCGGAGAGAGACAAGAAGTCAGGCGTGTACTATGCGGCGACGGATGATGGCTTCGAATTGCCCGTGGTGGATGTCATGCACCCGGGCTTTGCGCTGTCGGTCAGCGGATCCGAAATGGACCGGCTCATGCAGAAGCACATGCAGGGCCTCGAACAGCAGCGCAAGGCGCCTGCCTTCCTGCAAAGCATCATGCTGCGGCTGATGATGCGGCAATCCCGTCTCATGCGGGCGCTCTCCGGCGCGGAAGGCACCTACCTGGGCGGCGTCGATACCTACCTCCTGAAGCTGGGCCCGGACAACATGGGGAAAGCCTATGCCAGCGCCATCGACCGCCAGATCGCCGCTTCGCTGCCGGGGCTGTCCGTCCGGCTCCGGCTCCAGGACGTTGCCTACCTGCTGGCGGACGGATTACAGCCGCTGCTGGCTGCCGCATCCGGGCAGCCGCTTCGCTTCGTGAACATCGGCGGCGGCCCCGCCATTGACACCCTGAACGCCCTGATGGTCCTTCAGCGGAGAGAGGCTGCCTTGCTCCAGCGTCGCTCAATAGCCGTCCACGTGCTCGACCTGGATCCGTCGGGCCCGCACTTTGGCGCGCGGATGTTGGGAGCGCTGCAAGCGCCGGGCGCGCCGCTCAACGGTCTGAAGATCGAGTTCGAGCACATCACATACAACTGGAGCGACACGGCTCCTCTCCAAAACCTGCTCCGTTCGCTGGATCCGCAGGCATTGGTCGCAGCCTCATCCGAGGGCGCGCTGTTCGAGTACGGATCCGATACCGACATTATCCGTAATCTGCGGGTCTTGCACGATGAGTCGCCGGGCTCCGCGGTCCTGGCCGGCTCGGTGACGCGCGCCGACGAGATTGGCCGCGTGATGAACTCCGGCAGCCGCGCGGCGCTGCAACTGCGCGGCATCGACGCGTTCCTGGCCCTCGCCCGCGAATCCGGCTGGAGTCTGGCGGAACGCATCGACCGGCCGATCAGCCACGATATCTCCTTGAAGAAGGCCTGATCCTGCTGCCCCGCTGCCAACCGGTTATACTTCACGAGGCGGGGGCGTTCGCGGTGCAGCGATCCGCGTGAGCCGCCTCTGTATCTGTTACGCCGGCTGCATCCTCCAGCATGGAAAGCGGTAATCCATCCTCTCACCGGTTCTGGTTCAGGCTGCGCTCCGCCTGGGAATGGCTTATCGCGCCGCTTAGTCCGGCCTCAACTGCCAATGATCGGCGTCGGCGCATGCTGGCCTGGTTGCTCGTGACGCTGCTGTTCCTGACCAGTGCAACCATTCTGTTCGCCGGGTTCGTTCCGCTCTCACCCTCGGCTCCCCGTGCTCAATATGTACCGTTGATCCTGGGCCTGGATGCTTTCCTGCTGCTTGCCTATGTTCTCAATGCAGCGGGCTGGTATACGTGGGCGGCCGGGATGACGGTCGCCTGCACCTGCCTGGGATCCTGGGGCTCCCTGCTCGTCGATCCTTTGGTTCGCCACGGGGATTTTGTCCCGCTCTCCTATGCGGTCCTCTCCGTGATACTGTGCAGCATTCTTCTGCCTCCACGGGTGACGGCGGGCGTGGCTGTCATTCAGTTCAGCGGGTATGTGCTGCTTGCCCGGCTCCATCCCGCGGCCGCCGCGTTCGATTGGGTCAGCCTGCTGATACTGCTCTTCTTCACCGCGGCCGTGAGCATCGTGTCCAGCATCATCAGCCAGGACAATCTGACCGAGATCGATCGACAGACCGGCCGGTTGGAAGTGAGCCGGAAAGAGCTCCGGGAGCTTTCCGTACGCGATCACCTGACCGGTCTGTTTAACCGCCGCTATCTGGAGGAGGCGTTGGGACGCGAGATCCGCCGTTCGCTGCGGTCCCACTATACGATCGGCGTGATCCTGTTCGACGTGGATCAGCTGAAACCTGTCAACGACCGGTTCGGGCACGGGGCCGGAGACGTGCTGCTGCAGGCCATCGGCGGCCTGTCGATGGACTTCATCCGAGGCGGGGATATTGCGTGCCGCTACGGCGGCGATGAGTTCGTGCTGGTGCTGCCCGAAGCCTCCGGCGAGGCCGCCCACCGGCGCGCCGAGCAGTTTGCCGAGGCCGTCCGGCGCTTGCAGCTCAGCTACCATAACCATCTACTGGGCGCGATCACCATCTCTGTGGGTGTTGCCCGCTACCCGACCGATGGCGCCAGCAGCGAGGAACTGCTCAAGGCGGCGGACCAGGCCATGTACCACGCCAAACAGGCGGGGGGCGGGTGCGTTCGTGCCGCCGAGCCGGTTCCCGTTGTGTAGGATGCGGACTCGTAGGGCGCCGGAACTCCTCCATGCGTCTTCAGGAGCTTGCGATCTCATGCGCCACGCGATCCTGATAGCGAGCCTGCTTCTATCCGGCTGCGTGCCATCACAGGCGCCGACCCGCGCGTCTCTGTTCACCCGTGAGCAAGCCGTTGCTGCCGCGGTGAAGATCGCCTCCAACTCCGCGCCCGAGATCAGCGGCGCGCTTTCCCCGCCGGGGAATATCCAGGCCGAACGGATGACCCTCGCAGAAGCACTACAGCGCATGTCGGGTGATGCGAAATTACCGCCGGGTTATTCAGCGGACGCGCCGGTTTGGTATGTGACGATGGACGGCCTGTGGGCCAGTGAAGCGCCGGCTCCGGGCGTGACCGCCACCCAGCGGCCTTATCATCACTATCGCGTGATACTGGATGCCAGGACCGGCATGGATATCGAATCGTCATTGACGCCCTAGGAGCCGTGAGCGTTGGAGAATCATGTCTGAAGCTGATGCTCTGGCCATTGCGCGGCGGTTCGCTTCTGCCCTGGACCGCTGCGATTTCGCGGAAGCCGCGGGGTGCCTGTCTGCGGATTGCCGCTATCAGACCGGCCGCGCTACGCTGACCGGCCCGGTTGCCATCATCGCTTCTTACCGCGAGAGCGCCGAGTGGGGCAGCCACAACCTGGATCGGGTGATCTATGAGAGTGAAGTCTCACAGGATGGCGATGGGTTCCGCGTCCTCTACATCGACCGCATCACGCGCCGCGGCCGGACGCACGAATACCGCTGTTGCCAGCGCCTGACGTTCAACAAAGCCGGCAGGATCACCCGGATCGTCCACGAAGAACTACCGGGCGAGCGCGAGAAGCTGGATGCGTTCTTCGCAGAGAGCGGGGTGCAGCGCGGGAATTAGTCTCGCGACGCTTCAAGTAGACAGTCCACCCGCCCGCTCGGGCTGG
>DATKAF010000252.1:0-42076 GCA_035498395.1 Anaerolineales bacterium | reverse complement strand
ATCTCTATCTTTTTCGCGGTGTCTGGCGTGATCCGTCATCGTCGCATCGACCCCAGCTCACGACGCGGACGGGCAGGGATGAAGCCGTGGCCTGAAGACGCGTTGTTGCGTCTTCAGGCCGATCCATGCCCGTCCGCGTCGTGAGCTGAGGTCGATGCGACGATGACGGATCACGCCAGACACCGCGAAAAAGATAGAGATGGGTGTTCAGCCCATCTCTATCTTTTTCGCGGTTGTTGCTTGAACAGAAGACGTGCCCCTCGTCTTCCGTTCAAAGAGCTAGCCCTTTACTGCCCCTGCCGTCATCCCGCTGACAATATAGCGCTGGAATATCAGCGCGATGATCACCGGCGGGATCGCTGCAAGGATGCCGCCAGCCATCATGCCGTTCACGTTCACCACGTAGCGGCCGACGAACTCCGCGATGGCCACCGGCACCGTCTTCGCCGCCAGCGTGCTCGTAAAGATCAATGCGTAGAAGAACTCGTCCCATGCCAGCAGGAAGACGAACATCCCAGTCGAGACCAGCCCCGGCACCGAGATCGGCATGACGACCCGGAACAGGATCCCCAGCCTCGAGCAGCCGTCCAGCCGCGCCGCATCCTCCAGCTCCACCGGCACGGTTTGGAAATACGCCGCCATCAGCCAGATCGTATACGGCAACGCGAAGCTCATGTACGTCAGGATCAGCACGATCGGCTTGTTGATGAGGTGCATCCCCGAGGCCAGGATGAACAACGGCAGGATCAGCGAGATTTCTGGGATCATGCGCGTCGTGATAAGGCCTAGCTGCGTGGAACGGTTCAAGCCGAACGGGATCCGCACCAGCGCATACGCAGCCAGGCTGCCCAGCAGGATGCAGATGACCGTCACCGCCGAGGCGATCTTCATGGAATTCAGGAGGGAGACTGCGAACGTGCGCGGCACCGAGGAGGCCGCCTGGCTCGGGAAGAAGATGTCGAGGTAGTTCTGGAACGTCGGGTGTTGCGGGATCCAGTGCGGTGGGACTGTAAAAAGCTCCACCTGGTTCGACAGGCTGGCGCTGAACAGCCACAGCACCGGGAAGAATATAAAGAAGTACACCGGCAGCGTCAGCAGGGTGTACAACAGCTTCTCTCGGACTCTGCGGCGCCTCATTATTGCGTCTCCTCCGGACGATACAGGATCCGAATGTAGATCAACGCCAGGACGACTGTGACGATCGAGATCAGGAACGAAAGTGCCGCTCCGGTCCCCTGCTTGCCGAATGTGAATGAGTTCAAGTAAGTCAGATAGGTGATGGTCAGCGTCTTATACGCCGGTCCCCCTGCGGTCAGGATATACACAATGTCAAATACGCGAAAGGCATCCACGGTGCGCACGATCAACACGACCAGGATCGCCGGCCGCAGCAGCGGCACGCGCACCCGCAGGAACCTCTGCCACGCGTTGGCCCCGTCCACGGCCGCGGCTTCGTCCAGGTCCTGCGGCAGCGTCGCCAGCGCAGCTTGCAGCACCAGCGCCACGAACGGCATCGTGTGCCACAGGTCAGCTAGGATGACCAAGTTCATGGCCATGCCGGTCTGGCTGAGCCACGCCACGTAGTGCCGGATCAGCCCCAGCGCGTACAGCAGTCCGTTCAACGCGCCGAAGTCCGCATTGTAGATCCATTTCCACATTGCCCCGTTCACGATGGTTGGCACTGCCCACGGGATGATCAGCGCGATGCGCAGGAATTGCCAGCCCCACGGCCGCGAGTGGATAAGTTGCGCGATCGCCAGCCCGATGGTCAGCTCCAATCCTACCGAGACGACCGTGAAGTATAGTGTCCGCCAGATCGTCTCCCAGAAGGTCGGATCCTTAAGGATCTCGATGTAGTTCTGCAAGCCGACGAACGTCCGCCCCTGGTTGATGCCGGTGGGAGCATTAAAGAAGCTTAGGAGGAACGTGGAGATGACCGGCCACAGCATGATGCCGGCCAGGATCAACAGGCTGGGCGCCAGCAGGAGCCAGGCCGTGCGCGCGTCCTGCTGTCGCAGGGATGGTGGGGCTTTGCTTACAGGAGGCGACTCAAGGGCCATGGATGCAGGCTGCTCAGGGCGTATCTGCGTCCCAGGCCCGTCTGGCCTGGGACGCAGACATCATACAACCGTTACGGGTAGGTTACCTTACTTGGCCAGCTCGACCCACTTGGCCGCCGCCTCGTCCAGCGCATCCTGTGGAGACTTCACGCCCGTCAGTGCCTCCTGGATCGCGAGTTGCAGCGCGGCTGATGCCTCATTGTAGTATGCCACGGTCGGCCGCTCATTGGCATACGGGAACTGCGCCAGGAACGCCGGAACCGTCACCGGGTTGGTCGGTGTGGCGGCTTCCAGGGTCTTCAGGTTATCGCCCTCGTACGCTTTCGTCCAGACCGGCAGCATCTCGGCCGAGTTCTTCATCTGCACGTCGTAGCTTGAAAGGTACGTCAGGAACTTCCAGGTCTGGTCCGCATACGGGCTCGTCTTCATGATGGCGAACGAGCTGGAGCCATCCACGCTGGCGCTCTTTACGCCCGCGTCCGCTCCCTTCTGGAACACCGGCATCGGAGCGAAGGCAGCCTGCCCGACGATCTGCGACTTGCTGGCATCGTTCGAGTCGGAATACTGGAACAGCCAGTTCACCGCAAAGGCGCTCTTGCCCGCCAGGAAGTCGGCCTCCACCGCGTTCTCATCCGAGGCGACCGAGCTGGGATTCGAGAGCCCATCGTCCAACGTCTTCTTCATCCAGGTCAGCGCGCCTACGCCCTTATCATCATTGAAGGCAGGCTTGCCGCTCGCGTCCAGGAATTGCCCGCCCATGCCGAACAGCAGCGCAGTGAAATCGCACACCACGCCTTCCTTCTGGTTCCACGACCAGATGATGGGGAACTCCGCGAGACCCTTCTGCTTGATGGTCTGGGCCTGGGCGACCAGCTCATCCCAGGTCTTGGGCGGCGCGCTGATACCGGCCTTCGCCAGCATGTCCTTGTTGTACATGAAGTACTTGACGTCCATCAGCCACGGCATGCCGTAGATCTTGCCATTGCGGGTCACGCCGTTCCAAGATGCCGGGAACATGCCGGACTTCATATCGGAGGTCACGCGGTCGGTCACATCCAGCAGGTAACCGGCCTTGATGAATTCGTCAGGCCAGATGACATCGATCATGGCCGCGTCGTATCCCGGCGGGTTGGCAGCCATGCCGGTCACGATCTTGTCGTGGACGTTATCGTACCCGACGTATTCCATCGAAACCTTGATGTCCGGATTCTTCGCCTCGAACTCGCGCGCGATGGCGTCGATCTCGGCGGGCTTGAGCCCCGCCTGGTCCATCGTCAGCACGTGGATGGTGACGGGGCCGGCGGCAGGCTTTGGCGCGCAGCCCACACTTCCGACCACGAACATCAGCGCCATGACGAACAGGCTAAACTTATACAGCGAACGCATGTTTACTTCTCCTCTCAGACGTGGAAGAAATCATGATCCTTGTCGACGCTTGCCGATCACAACGGACTCCGCACACCTCCTTCTTCAGGACAGCTTATGCACCACGTAGAAGTTCGACGTGTTGTGCAATACGGTGACAATGGCGCCCATGACCGTTGCCCGCAGCCCCAGGTTGGAGCTCCTCAGCTTGGGCATCGCCGGGATGGTCCCCAGCATCCGCTTCGATACAGCCTCTACCAGGCTGCCCGCGTAGGGTGTCAGCGCGCCACCCAGTACAATCAGCTCCGGGTCGAGCAGCACCGACAGATTGGCGATGGCGATTGCCAGTGTATCGCTCGCATCATCCAGCAGGCTGCGCGCCCAAAGGTGACCCTGCCGCGACGCATCGAAGATCGCCTCGATCGACGGGTTGCTCGCTGCGGCCGCGTTCTTCGGGATCCTCTTCATCATCCCGGTCGCCGAGGCCAGGCTCTCCAGCACGCCGAACTCGGCGTATGGCTTGCCCAGGTATTCCCGCCCCGGGATCATGTGACCGATCTCCCCCGAGGCCTCGCTCGAGCCGCGATACAGGGCTCCGTCCACGATGATCCCGGCTCCGATCCCGGCCCCGATCGTGATCAGGACCATGTTTTGGACGTCCTGCCCGACGCCGAACCAGAGTTCCCCCAGTGCTCCCAGGTTGACGTCGTTGTCGACCGTGATAGGAAGCTTGTAGCGCTTGTTCAGCCGTTCCTTGAGCGGAAAATCCTTCCAATTCAGCGCATAGGCCCATTTGACGATGCCTTCGCGGTGGTGCGTGATGCCCGGCGCGCCCACCCCGATCCCGCGCACACGTCGCCCTCGCAGGTCGGGGCAGTTGAGCAGGTCATCGATCAGCCTGGTCAGCAACCGGTAGCAGTCCTCGCCCTCCGCGCCGTTCCGGTCGAGCTCTGCCTCCGCAATGATCGTTCCCCCGATCTCCGAGAGTGCGCCGTAGAGCTTGGTTCCTCCCATATCCACGCCCAGTACGACGTTGTCGTGCGAGTTGAACTCCAGCAGCGGCCTGCGGCGGCCCCCGCTCCATTCCGTCTCTCCATGGGGCTGCACAAAGCCTTCCTCGATCAATTGGTCGGCGATCCGCATCACCGTCGGCAGGCTGATCCCCAGCCGCCTCGCGATGGTCGTCCGTGCAATGGGACTCTCGCGTCGGATGATCTCCAGGATCGCAGAACGGTTGATGCCGCGCATCTCGGTGGCGGTGATGGTGCTCTGCTTGATCATGCGGTTATGCCCTGGGTCATGGGAGCATCTTATTTACTTGGTGTAACTATTACTTACATGGAGTTAATTACATTCTAATGAGTTTTGAAGAAATGTCAACCGGCAATTCTGGCCGGACCGCTGCAAACCCCAGCCTTGACGCCCCGGCTCTTTCCCCGTAAGATAAGCGCCGAATAGAACATTAATTCACTAGAGCGCTGGCGATCTCGCTCTCTATGACGAAGAACACCCAGGCCTCCGGACTTCAATTCGAAGTCGGACGAAGTTCGGTCCTAGGCTGCCGGCGAGATCTCCGTCCACCCACTCACCTCGTTGGGACAAAGGTCAAACGCTCGTAAGTGCCCACCAGATCGACTACACTGTTCCCTTTGTCCTGAGAAACTGGAGCCCCTATGGAACTCGGCCTCGTTCGCAAGATTGACATCGACAATGAAATGCAGCAGGCGTACCTCGACTACGCCATGTCCGTTATTGTCGCCCGCGCCCTACCCGATGCCCGCGACGGCCTGAAGCCCGTTCAACGCCGCATCCTGTACTCCATGTACGACATGGGCATCCGCCCCGAGTCGGCCTACAAGAAGTCGGCCCGCATCGTGGGCGAAGTGCTCGGCAAGTATCACCCGCATGGTGATGCCGCCGTGTACGAGGCGATGGCCCGCATGGCCCAGGATTTCTCCATGCGCACCATGCTTGTCGACGGTCAGGGCAACTTCGGCTCGGTCGATGGCGACCCGCCGGCGGCCATGCGCTACACCGAGGCGCGCCTGGCTGCGCCAGCCATGGACATCCTCGCCGACCTCAACAAGAACACGGTCGACTTCATTCCCAACTTCGACGATACCCTCGTCGAGCCGAGCGTCCTCCCATCCGCCATACCGAACCTCCTCGTCAACGGCGCCACCGGCATCGCCGTCGGCATGGCGACCTCCATCCCGCCTCACAACCTGGGCGAGATCATCGACGCGCTGGTCTTCATGCTCGAGCACTGGGAGAAGCTCGACGATATCGATATCGAGCAGCTGATGGATTTCGTACAAGGCCCGGACTTTCCGACCGGCGGCCTCATCATCCAGCAGCCCGGAGAGGAGGGCATTGAAGCCGCCTACGGTTCCGGCCGTGGGCGGATCACCGTCCAGGCCCAGGCGCACACTGAGGCTATGGGCTCGGGCAAGAACCGCATCATCGTCACCGAGCTGCCCTACACCGTCAACAAGTCCGGTCTGATCGAGCGCATCGCCGAGCTGGCCCGTTCCGGTCATCTGGAGGGCCTGACCGACTTGCGCGACGAGTCCGACCGACAGGGCATGCGCATCGTTATCGAGCTGTCCAAGACAGCCGATCCCGATGTCGTGCTGCGCGAGCTCTACAAGCGCACGCCCATGCAGACCACCTTCGGCATCAACCTCCTGGCGCTCGTGGATGGCGAGCCACGCACGCTGACCCTCAAGCAGGCGCTGCGTGTCTACCTCGATCACCGACTGATCGTGATCAAGCGCCGTGCCGAATTCGACCTCGACCGGGCTCGCCAGCGGGCGCACATCCTAGAGGGTTATCTCGTCGCCCTCAAGAACCTCGATGAGGTTATCAGCATCATCCGCAACGCGCAGGATGCCGAGGCAGCCCGCACCCGGCTCATGAAGCGCTTCAAACTGACCGAGATCCAGGCCAATGCCATACTCGACCTGCAGCTCCGCCGTCTTGCCGCCCTCGAGCGCAGGAAGATCGAGACCGAGTACAAGGAAGTCACTGCGCTCATCAAAGACCTGGAAAGCTTGCTCAAGTCCGCGAAGCGCATGCGCGCCCTGGTCGCCGAGGAGTTGCTCAACGTCAAGACCGCCTATGCCGATCGCCGCCGCACCCAGATCGTCAACCTCAAGAAGGGCGGCAAGGCTTCCGGAGCATCGGCCGGCGCCGACAACCGCCCGTCACAGTCGGTCTGGATCACGGTCACAGCGGACGGGATGGTAGCCCGCACGCACGATGACAAGCAGCCCCGCCATTCCGGCCATGATGCGCCGCGCTGGCTCGTCAAGGCCTCCACTGCCGATACGGTTTATTTCGTCTCAAAACTCGGGAAAGCCGCCGCCCTTGCGGTCCACGTGATCCCTCCTGTCGACCTGAGCGGCAACGGTCACTCCGCATCCCGCGGCGGCTCGCCCTTCCATCGGGTTTCACCGCTCAATGAAACTGATACGCTGGCGGCTGTGTTCGCCCTGCCTGCTCGCCGCACGGACCTGCCCGAGGGTACCTGCGTCATCTTGGCCAGCCGTTACGGCATGGTGAAGAAGACCCTCATCGCCGAATTGCCCGGCCCCTCCGCGCAGACCTTCACGCTCGTCAAGATCAACGAAGGCGACGTGCTGAACTCCGCTGCTCTGACCGACGGCGCCTCCAAGGATGTTGTGCTGGTCACTGCCCGGGGTATGGCGATCCGCTTCAGCGAAGACGAGGTGCGCCCAATGGGCATGGTCGCCGCCGGCGTGAACGGTATCAAGCTGGATGGAGAGGACGAGGTTGTCGGCATGGAAATACTGCCTGCGGAAGGCGAGATCCTCCTCCTGGCCTGCGATGGCAAGGGCAAGCGCCTGGACGAGAAGGAATTCCCGAAGCAGGGTCGCTACGGCAAGGGTGTTCGCGTCTGGAGCTTGCCGTCCAATCTCAAGCTCTGCGCAGTCGCCTCTGGCAAGCCGAATCACACTGCTGCTGTTCACCTCAGCAAGGGAGCGCCGAAATCCATCCGGCTGGATGCAGCCGCGGTCCGCAAGCGCGCCTCGTCCAAAGGTGATCTGCTAGTGGAGGTCAAGCCCGGCGAAGAGGTCACCGGCATCGGTCTGGGCTGGACTGTGGAGCGCTTCGTCACGCCCGCCTCCTCCGCTCACAGATCATCGCCCAAGAGGCCCACATCGAAGTCCGCTCCTGCCGGCGCCGTAGCCAAGCGCAAGCGCCCCGCCGCAGCGAAGCGGCCCGCGGCGAAAGCCCG
This sequence comes from Anaerolineales bacterium, assembly GCA_035498395.1. Taxonomy (GTDB): domain Bacteria; phylum Chloroflexota; class Anaerolineae; order Anaerolineales; family Villigracilaceae; genus Fen-1038. Next base: position 34,390 of record DATKAF010000252.1, on the reverse strand, counting down.
CACCGCGAAGAAGCCCGCCAAAAAGAAATAGCCCGATAGAAGACTTCCGAAGTCCCATGACTTCGGAAGTCTGATTCCTGCCTAGCTCCCCGGCACGGAGACCGGCCCCGGCGCCGGATTCACGAGTAGGATCACCAGCCCCAAGGGCTGCTGCGAAAAGTCGAACTCCTGCAGCAGGTCTCCAAGCTGCGAAGCGCTCTCCCGCACGGTGGGCCGCGGGTCCGGCCTCCCGTCTATGTTCGGGTCGATCCTCTGTCCTCCCAGGAAGATATCCTCGAAGAACTTCAGGTATGCATCGAAGCTCAGCGTCTGGTGATCGATCATGCCTCTACGCGCATACGGGCTGATGAGCAGGCCGGGCACGCGCATCCCATAGCCGTTCTGGTCGATCGTCGGCGGAACGAGATGGTCGTAGAACCCGCCCCAATCGTCCCATGCCAGGAAGATCGCCGTGCTGTTCCAGTCCGGTCCCTGCATGGCCGCATTGACAAGGCTCGTCACGTAGGAGTGCCCTGTGCTGATCAGCGCCGGCGGGTGCTCACTCACTTTGCTGTTTGGGATGATCCATGAGACCGCTGGCAGCTTGCCCTTTTTAGCCGCCGTATAGAAGTGCGCGACGCTGACGATCTGCCCGCGCTGTCCGTCCTGCCTGACCGTGTCGAACGCCGGCAGTGGTTTCCAGATGCCCGGCACAGTGCGCGACTGGCCCTTCTCCACGCACAGCAACTGGTTATCTACGTAGACCGTCCCCTGTGCAAAACCTGGTTCATCGTAGGGCGCAAGTATGACGTGCGCATCAATGCCATCCGAGGCCCGTCTAAGGGAACAGCCGCAGCCTTGATTGTCACCATCTGGATATTGGCTATAATCTTGTGCGCCGTGCTGATCCGTTATCTGATGAGGAAATACCTATGAACATCCGCCGGGCTGCCGCCACCGATAAGCAGGAATGGCTCCGCTTGCGCCTCTTGTTGTGGCCGGAAGCCGGCTCGGATGATCTGTCCCATGAAATGGATGCCATCCTGGCTGATGAGTTGACTCCGGTCTTCGTGCTCGAGCGCGACGGCGGCGGCCTGGGCGGCTTCCTGGAAGCCGGCCTGCGCAAGTACGCCGAGGGCTGTGTGACGGCTCCGGTTGGCTACATCGAGGGCTGGTTTGTCGATGCCGATCTGCGCGGCTGGGGCTTCGGCCACCAGCTCGTTCGGGCCGCAGAAGATTGGGCTCGCTCGCGCGGTCTCCACGAGATGGCCTCCGATACGTGGCTCGATAATGAGGTCAGCATCCGCGCCCATCTCGCTATGGGCTACCAGGAAGTGGAGCGTCTGATCCACTTCGCCCGGACGTTATAGGGAGTGCGGTCATGAACGTTTCAAACATTTTCCCCGCTCGCGTCCTCTCACTTCTCTTCCTCGTGCTTGCGGCGTGTTCGACCACGCCGAGCTCAACGCCCATCCCGCCCACTCCAGCACCGCCGACTCAGGAGGCCTCCATGTCGCTCACACTGTCCAGCTCCGCCTTCGCTCAGGGAAAGTCGATACCCGAGAAGTATTCCTGCACGGGTCAAAACATCTCCCCTGCCCTCGCATGGTCCGGCGCGCCTTCCAACACCGCCTCCTACGCGCTGATCGTGGAAGATCCCGATGCGCCCAGCGGCACATATGTCCATTGGGTGATCTATAACATCCCGGCTATCAGCAATGGGCTTCAGGAGGCGGTCGCCCAGACTCCCACCTTCGATGACGGCGCCTCGCAAGGCAGCGGCGGCAGCGGCCGGCAGTTCTACCAAGGTCCCTGTCCACCGTCTGGTACGCACCGTTATTTCTTCAGGCTCTACGCGCTGGATGCCAGGCTGGAAATTCCACCCGGCGCGACCGCCGCGCAGTTGAGACAGGCCATGCAGGGGCACGTCCTCGCACAGACTGAGCTCATGGGCACGTTCAGTAAATAGCCGATGCTTTACATCGGGGAGATTGCCGGCCTGCTGACGTCGCTGTTCTTTGCGATCAACGCCATCGTTATCTCTCGTGCCGGCAAACAGGTCGGTTCGGTTGTTCTCAACCGGACGCGAGTTGTGTTCGCGCTTGCGTATCTCGTTGTGCTGAACACCCTGCTCTTCGGTCAGCCGCTGCCGATTGGCGCGGGAGCCGAGCGCTGGCTGTGGCTGGGTCTCTCGGGTTTGATCGGTCTCGCCATCGGCGATGCTTTCCTGTTCCAATCGTACATCCTGGTGGGTCCGCGCATCGGCTCGCTGCTTCTGAGCCTCGCCACGGTTTTCGGCGTGCTGGAGGCCCGGCTCTTCTTCGGCGAGTTGCTCCGCCCCGGGCAGATCGTCGGCATCGCCCTCACGCTGGCGGGCATCATCTGGGTCGTGCTCGAGCGCCAGCCCGCCGCGCCGGCTCCCGCTGGCGAGATCCAATCTGTCATGGCGGAACTTCGCCCCGAAGTCGGGCGGAAGGTTCCTCTGACCGGCATCATCTTCGGCATAGTGGCTGCGTTCGGTCAGGCAACCGGCCTCGTATTCTCTCGCCAAGGCATGCAGGGTAGCTTCTCGCCCATCAGCGGCAATGCAATCCGCATGTCCGCCGCAGTGTTGGCGCTGTGGCTTGTGGCCTTCTTTCAGAGGCAGGCCCGGCCCACCATCCAGACCCTGAAGGACCATCCCTCCGCGCTCAAGTTGATCGCCCTCGCCGCTCTCATCGGCCCCGTCATCGGCGTATCGCTATCGCTGCTCGCCGTGCAGAATGCGCCTGTCGGTGTCGCCAGCGTGCTCACATCGCTCTCGCCGGTATTCATCCTGCCCTTCAGCCATTTCCTGCTCAAGGAGCGCCTCGGCTGGCAGCCCATCGCCGGGACTCTCCTTGCCATGACCGGCGTCATAATTCTCTTCATCAGCTAAGTTCCACGGTTGGCATGCAATAACGCCAGCCCATGCGGGACAATTATTCCTCCATGAACCATTTCCCCTTCCCTACGTCTGATTTACCGGTTCTCCGGGCAGTATAATCGTCCGATATGGCGGTTCTAAACGGCAAGCACATCGTCCTCGGGATTACCGGCTCCATTGCCGCATTCAAGGCCGCCGAGCTGGCCTCTCAACTCGCACAGCAGGCTGTGGAGCTGGATGTAATACTCACCTCCGCCGCCGAGAAGTTCATCACCCCGCTCACGCTCCAATCCGTGACCGGTCGCCATGCCTTCACCGAGGCGGACCTGTGGGGCGGCGAGGCGCACGTGTTGCATGTCGGCCTCAGTCACTCTGCCGACCTGCTAGTCATCGCTCCTTGCACCGCCAATACCATTGCCAGCCTCGCGCATGGCCGTGCCGACAACTTGCTCACGATCACCGCGCTCGCGGCCCGCTGCCCGCTCCTGGTTGCTCCTGCCATGGATGGCGGTATGTTGGATCATCCTGCCACCCAGGCGAATCTGGATATCCTGATACGCCGCGGCGCCTACATCGCCGGTCCCGCCGAGGGGCACCTCGCTTCCGGGCTTCTCGGCAAGGGGCGCCTCATCGAACCATCCGAATTGATCGGGCATATCCGTCTCGTCCTTGGCAGAAAGGGCGCCCTCGCCCACCGGAAGATCGTCATCTCGGCAGGCGGGACGCAGGAGCCGCTCGATCCTGTGCGCGTCCTCACCAATAGGTCCTCGGGCAGGCAGGCCTATGCTCTGGCCCAGGCTGCTATCGACGCCGGCGCGGACGTGACGCTGGTTTCTGCGCCCACCGCCCTCACGCCGCCCGTCGGCGCTCGTCTCGTGCCCGTGCAAACCGCCCGCGACATGCTGGAAGCCGTGCTGCACGAAGCCTCCGGCTCCGACGCGCTCATCATGGCTGCCGCCGTTGCAGATTTCCGTCCCAGGCACGCGGCCTCCGACAAGTTGAAATCCCGAGACGGTGTGCCTCATATCGAGCTCGAAGCCACGCAGGACATTTTGAAGGTGGTCGCCGCTGCCCGCCGCGCGCCCGAGCTTGGCAGTCCTTCTCGCACCGCCTCGCACGATGCGGGCATACCGGCTGATTTTGTACCGCCTCACGTCGTGGTCGGCTTCGCCGCCGAATCGCGCGACCTCCTCGATAACGCGGTCGAGAAGCTGAAGGCCAAGAGCCTGAACTTCATCGTCGCCAACGACATCACCCAGGCCGATGCCGGCTTCGGCGCCAGCACCAACCGCGTGACGATCATTTCCGAGAATGGGGATCGGGAACCGCTTCCGCTGTTGAGCAAAGCCGAGGTCGCCGATGCGATCGTCGAGCGTATCGCCGGGCTTCTGGAGTAGTCATGCGGGTACTAGTCATTTCCGACCTCCACGCCAATTACACAGCCCTGGAGGCCGTGTTAAAGGATTCCGGGCAGTTCGACGAAGCCTGGTGCCTCGGCGATCTCGTGGGCTACGGCCCCGATCCAAATCTGGTCGTCGAAGAGATCCGCCTGCTGCCCCGCCTCACTTGCATGCTCGGCAACCACGATGTCGCCATCCTTGGCCGCATGGAGCTTGCCGCCTTCAATGGCGACGCCCGCCGCTCCCTGACCTGGACATCCAATGTGATAACCGCCGACAACGTGGACTTTCTCCGCACCCTTCCCTATGCGGCGGACGTGCGCGGCGACGTGACGCTGGCTCATGGCAGCCCGCGCGATCCCATCTGGGAATATGTCTTGAACACGCTCTCCGCGCGCCTGAACTTCGATCATTTCACCACGCCGTACTGCTTTGTCGGCCACTCGCATATCCAGAGCCTCTTCCAGCTGGACGAAAAGCGGGACCGGGTTTCGATGGCGCTGGCCAAAGTCGGCCAGCAACTGGCGCTGAAGCCTCGCGTCATCCTCAATCCCGGCTCTGTCGGCCAGCCTCGTGATCGTGACCCGCGTGCCGCCTATGCCATCTTTGACACCGAGCGCGTCACCTGGGAGCCTCGTCGCGTTCACTACGATATCGGATCGGTCCAGGACCGCATCCGCCAGGCCGGTCTGCCGGAGAGACACGCTGCTCGCCTTGCCGAAGGCTGGTAGCCGGCTGACCTTGCCCGCCCCGCCGAACCTTGGCTCTTATTCCTTCCAACCCTGTAAGCTCCCTCGGGAACTTTTACAAACACATTTCGTCTGAGAGGCAAATACGCTCGCTTCGACCCAAGGAGGACGAAATGAAACGCTTGTTTGCTCTCATCGCCATTCTCTCTATTCTCTTTTTGACGGCCTGCTCGGCACTGCAACGCTCGTCCCGCGAGCTGACCCCGTCGGTGGCACCTGCTCCCGAGGTCCCGGCCTACACCCTGGACAACTCCGCTGGTGCCCCGGCCGCGCCCGAGGCCCTTACCGATTCCGGCAAGGCCGCCGGCGGCGCTCCCTCGGTGGCCGCTGCGAACGCCCCTGCCGATACCGGACGGCTCGTCATTCAGACCGCCCAGCTTGCGATCGTCGTCAGCGATGTGGCCGCCCGCGTCCAGGCCATACAGAACATGGCGAAGAGCATGGGCGGCTTCCTCGTTTCCCTGAATATGTCCGAGATACCCTACGGGGATGGCACCGAGCAGGTCCCCCAGGCTCAGATCGTCGTTCGCGTGCCGCAGGAGAAGCTTGACGAGGCCCTCGCCCAGATCAAGAAGGACACCGTCGATGTCCAGAACGAGACCCGCTCAGGCACCGATGTCACCGACCAATACGTCGATCTGCAATCCCGCCTCACCGCCAAGCAGGCCGCCGAAGCACAGCTCACCCAGATCATGCAGGACGCCACCCGCACGCAAGATGTCCTCGACGTGTATTCACAGTTGCAGCAGGTCCAGAGCGACATCGAGGTCCTCAAGGGTCAGATCAAGTACTACGAGCAGTCCGCCGCCCTCTCCGCCATCACGGTCAATGTCATCGCCGAGCAGACGGTGAAGCCCCTCGAAGTCGGCGGTTGGAAGCCGCAGGGCGTGGCCCGCGACGCTTTGCAGAGATTGATCAAGTTCTGGCAGTCTTTTGTCAACTTCCTCATCAACCTTGTCCTCCTATACCTGCCCGTGCTCATTACCATCGCCATCCCGGTCGTCCTCGCCTTGCTCCTCATGCGCTGGATCCTCCGCAAGACTCGCAGGCTAAAGACAGCGCTTCCTGCCGAACCGCAGGACAAATAGCCCTGGCAATCTCAAGTGCAGACCAGGCGGGCGGCTTCTGCCGCCCGCCTGCCATTTCCCGTTTGCCCGTATCTCACCGGATACAAAACCGCGTATATAATCCCCCTCGATGGACGTCTTGGCACGCCGTGCCCAGGAGCTTTTTCGGGTGAACCTCACCGCCCGCCAGATCGCGGCCCTGACCACCTACGAACGCGAGCTCCTGGAGTGGAATCAGAAGTTCAACCTTACCGCTCTGCGGGACGCCGAATCCATCCGCACCAAGCACTTCCTCGACTCATTTTCCTGCGTGCTCGCCTGGGCTTCCACTCCGCCGCGCAGCCTGATCGATGTGGGCACGGGCGCCGGCTTTCCGGGCCTTCCGCTGAAGATCCTCTATCCTGGTATGAAGCTGACGCTGGTTGAATCGGTCGGCAAGAAGGCCGTGTTCTGCCAGCATCTGGTTCGCGTGCTCGCCCTCGACGGCGTGGAGGTCATCCACGCCCGTGCCGAGCAGGTGGGCTGCATGCCCGGGCATCGTGAGCAGCATGATTGGGCTGTTGCCCGCGCCGTCGCCAATATGAGCGTCCTCTCCGAGTACCTGCTTCCCCTCGTCAAGGTCGGCGGCGCCATGCTCGCCCAGAAAGGCGAGAGCGGTCCTGCTGAGACCCAGTCAGCCGAAGGTGCCTTTAAGCTTCTCGGCGGGAAGCTCCGCCAGGTCGTACCGGTCAGCCTCCCGGGTGTCGTCGATGACCGCTTTCTGATCCTGGTAGACAAAGTCGCGGCCACACCGCCCACATATCCTCGGAAGCCCGGTATCCCGATCAAGCGTCCGCTCTAGTGCATCCTCCCCGTCCCAAAAACAAACCGCTCTGTGCATGATGCACAGAGCGGTTCTTGTCATACCCTTCGGACCAGCCTGATGATCAATAGCAGCACTGCCGCTCCGACGAATGCAGTGATGATGCTGTTCACGATCCCGGTGCCGATCGAAATGCCCAGCACTCCGAACAGCCAGCCTCCGATGAACGCGCCCAGGATGCCGATGATCACCGTTCCGATGCATCCCGCATTCACTCCGCCGATCAGCCACTCGGCCAGCAGGCCCGCAATGCCGCCTACAATGACCCAGATAATGATATCGTTTAGCGTCATTTCCGGCTCCTTTCTACAGACTCCTAACGACCATCCGATTCGCTTGTTATTGCGGCTATTTTGCCAGCCGTCGATTCACGATTCACGAGTCACCCTTCCCCCGTTCCCCGGTCATTTGTGCGCCTTGATTCCGTTTTTTGGGCGTGATACACTATCTGCAAGTATGGCTACTTCGTTGCTCGTTGTTACACCCAGCCCCAGCTTCGGCGAGCTGATCCGGCGGCCTCTGGAAGACACCGGCAACTTCCGCGTCCATGTCGTCAGCAGCAAGGCGGCTGCCATTGTCCGCGCCGACGAAGAGTCCTGCCGCATTGCATTTCTCGATATCGATCTGGGCGAAGCCTGGATAGAAGAGGTCGGACAGTCCCTCCGCACCGTCATCCCCAATATCAAGCTCTTCATACTCGCCAGCGACGAGACGCCTCCCGCCCTGGATTCGATCCGCCCGTGGACCTTGCTCCGCAAGCCGCTCCAGGCTCCCGAGGTCCTGAAGACCATCGGGCAATCTGCCGATCTTGCCGGTGCCGCGGGTGGCCCGCGCGATCCTCTGTGGCTGATGGATGTCAACAAGGCCGCGCAACACCTGACCCGCCTCACCCTGGCGAGCGCCTCGCAGGCAGCCTTGATCACGCGGGAAAACGAGGTCTGGGCCTACGCCGGTCAGCTTTCCCAGGAAGCTGCCATCGAGATCGCCAAGGTTCTATCCCGGAATTGGGATTCATCCAAGGGCGGTGATCTGCTTCGCTTTGTGCGCCTCGAAGCCACGCACGCCGAGCACATGCTGTACGCCACGCAGTTGGGCGAGGGTCTGCTCCTTGCCATGGTTTTCGACGCCGAAACACCCTTTAGCACCATCCGCACCCAGGCCGGGCAGTTGGCGACCTCTCTGGCGGAAGGTGATGCCTCAGACGAGCCGGCCGCGCCGGAGGCGCAAGACCTCGAAGCCGTCCCTCCCGCCCTCAGCGATCTGGAGGGCGAGGACGACGATGGTATGGAGATGCCACCCATCTCCGAGATCCTCAAGGATATCCCGATCCCTGACCCTCGCGGCTCGCTGGTCTCGCCTCGCCTTGGATTGTTCCCGGCTGCGCCCCCGCTGGTTGCCGAGAAGGATCCGGTCGAGCCCGCGCCGCTCATCAATGAGCCCGTGTCGCACAAACCTTGGGTCGAACCGGTGCAGACCGTAAACGAGCCGGCCCAGCCTCTCGCGGGGAGCGATCCGGTTGCTTTCCCTCCAGGACCCTTGGTTGTTCCTGCTCCGCCACTGGAGGGGGCTGTTACGCAGCCATCTGCTTTCTCCCACGAATCCTTCATGCCTACCCAGATGAAGGCCGCCTCGCGCGACGATACAGCCAGGCCCGATCAGCAGGCTCATCCCCTGACGCCGGTCTCTGCCGCCGATCAGACGGTTGCCTCCAGGCCGGAAACTCCCATCCACCCACCGCTGCCCGGCGAGCAGGACGAGACGCGGCCGTCCTCGGTCCGCGCTGAATTGGCCTCCTCCGAGTTGAATGCCGGCCCAATCATCATGGAGCCGATCACGGCCGGTGTGTACCATCTGTCTTACGCGTGCCTTCTGCTCCCCCGTTTCACCACGCACTATCTGACGGGCGATGTGGCCGATAAGCTCTCCGAGTGGATTCCCATCATCTGCGTCGCGTTCGGCTGGCGCCTCGAGCATCTCGCCGTTCGTCCCGAGTATCTGCAATGGGTCGTCAATGTCCCTCCCGCTACCTCGCCGGGCTACGTCATGCGCGTCATTCGCCAGCAGCTTTCAGACAAGGTCTTCGCCGCCTTCCCGCGCCTGAAGCGCGATAATCCTTCTGGCGACTTCTGGGCCCCAGGCTACCTCATCATGGGCGGCACGCAGCCGCATCCACCGCAGCTTGTTAAGGATTACATCAAGCAGATCCGCACCCGCCAGGGGGTCGAGAAGCCCCAGGGCGCCAATAGATCCCGCCGCTAACCCGAACGCGCTCAACCAAACGTCCGAAGTCAGGCTTCGGATGTTTCTCTATGAAAGAACGCGCAGCGCATGATCCCAAACCGGTGATTCACCGATCGACGATCACGGTCGCCTCAAACGTTTGCGCCGGCGGCACATTCGGCTCGAACGTTCGGTGATAGATCAGCTTGAGCGGATAGGTGCCCGGCTCTCCCGCTTTGAACTGCAGCGTCATCTTCCCGCCCGATCCCACCGCGCTGCTGTCAGGTTTGAATTCCGGCTCGCCTTGCTGCGCTAGTTGCTCGCTGCTGTTCGGCGCTGGTTCCCATGTATAACCGGTTGTTGGGTTGCCTTCCAGTATGACAGTCAGGGTACCGCCCTGTTTGATGTGCACCGTCGAACCATAATCCTTGCTGGTCAGCGTCACAGAGTCTGAGCCGGCTCTCCCGCATGCGGACAACGTGACGCACACGATCAGGCAGGCGGTCAACACGGATTTGCGAGTGTGCATGGCATCCTCCTTCTGCTTCGCCTTTCGGACGGCATGTCCAGGCAGAATGTTCCTTCACCGAATACGACGCGCCTTACTCGCCCGGTCTCGCCGGACGCCAGCGATCAGACCCTCTTCATCCAGAGAGTCTCCTATCCCCTATGAACTTTACACCCTGTGCCGCCACCTGACCATTCTTCTTTCTTGATATTAGAACACAAGTTCTGTATCATAGCCTCGTGGCAGGCCATGTCTATCATCTGTTATTGGCGACCTTCTTTCATGCGTTTGCTGACCGGACTTCTCCCCCGCCGCTGTTCGCATTTCTGTGTTCACGTCCGCGACTTGCTTGGCAAATCGTCTCCGGTTCCGATTTCCTATTTCCCCATTTCCGATTTCCCTCTTCTATCAATCATGTGCCATCCGCCCTCCTCTCCCGCTAAGAATCAACACGCTGACTGAATCCAGTATACTTGTCTGCACAGCCGCCTCCATCAACGGGTTGACCGTCAACCGCCAACTATCAACCTTCAACCTGAAATCGCAGATTTCCATGCCTCCCACCTTCTACCTCATCGACGGGCACGCGCTGGCCTACCGCATGTTCTTCGCGCTCACCGCCGGTACGCCGACTAACCGCTGGCGCACCTCCACCGGTGAGCCGACGGCGGGGACCTACGGCTTCGCCCGTGAGCTGCTGCGAATTCTCGAGCAGGAACAGCCCGAATACCTCGCCGTTGCCTTCGACACCGGCAAGACCTTCCGCGACCAGATCCTTCCTGCCTACAAGGGCACCCGCGCCAAAATGCCGGACGAGCTTCAACCGCAGATCGCGCGGATACGTCAGCTCGTCGATGCCTTTAACATTCCGCGCCTCGAGATGGAAGGCTACGAAGCCGATGATGTTCTCGGCTCGGTGGCCCGGATCGCCAACCAGCAGGGCCTCGGCGTCAAAATCATCACCGGCGACCGCGACCTGCTCCAGCTCGTCGGACCGCGCACCGTGGTCTACCTCGCCGGTGACGACCAAAACTACATCACCGCCGAGGACGTGGTGCGCAAGCTTGGAGTCCGTCCCGAGCAGGTGGTCGATTACAAAGCCGTCGTCGGCGACAAGTCCGATAATATCCCCGGTGTGACCGGTGTCGGTGAGAAGACCGCCGTCACCCTGCTCGAGAAGTTCGGCACGCTCGACGGCATCTACAAGAACATCGATCAGGTCGAGAAGCGCTGGCAGGCAAAGCTGCTGGCCGGCAAGGACGCGGCCTACATGAGCTACGACCTCGCCCGCATCCGCACCGACCTGCCCGTCCAACTGGAGCTGGAGCGTGCCCGCGCCCATGATTTTGACCCCGATCAGGTTGAAGCCTTCTTCCAGGAGCTCGAGTTCCGCACCCTGATCAAGTCGCTCCACATGCTGACCGGCCAGGAGGAAGCGCCGGCTACCGCTCGATCCGGAGGGCCGGCACTCTCTGGCCCCACCTCCGGTGAGCAGCTTGCGTTGTTCGGTCAGCCGGCTGAAGTCCGGCCCGTCGTTGTCCCTCAGCCCGAACCGACCATCGCCGTCCGCATCGTGGACTCGCCTCAGGCGCTGAACGCATTGTCGAAAACGCTGGCGACCGCCGAGATCATCTCCTTCGACACCGAAACGACCTCCGTCGAGGAGATGCAGGCCAACATCGTTGGCATCTCGCTGTCCGTTCAGCCGGGCGAGGGCTACTACCTCCCGGTTGGGCATCTGGCAGGCAACAACCTTCCCATCGAGCAGGTGATCGCTGCGTTGCGCATTCCCTTCACCGACGCGCGCATCCCCAAGGTTGCCCATCACGCCAAGTACGATTACATCATCCTCGCCCGCAACGGTCTGTTCACCTCGCCCATCGGCTTCGACACCATGATCGCCGAGTTCATTGTCGACCCATCCTCGCGCAACCTCGGCCTGAAGAATCTGGCGTACGCCCGCCTCGCCGAGGAGATGACCCATATCGAGCAGCTCATCGGCACTGGCAAGCATCAGCTCACCATGGCCGAGATCGCCATCGAGTCGGCTGCCACGTATGCTGCCGCGGATGCCGAGACGACTCTGCGCCTCATGCCCCTCCTCCAGAAGGAGCTGCAGGCCGTGAACGGTCAGAAGCTGATGGATGAGATCGAAATGCCCCTGGTCTCCTGCCTCGCCGAGATGGAGATGAGCGGTGTGCTGCTCGACCTTCCGTTGTTCGAAAAGATGTCGAAGGAGTTGGGCGCGCGCATGGCGGAGATCGAGAAGCATATCTTCGAGGCGGTCGGCAAGCCCTTCAACATCAATTCCACCCAGCAGTTGTCCGATGTCCTCTTTAATCAGTTGCGGCTCGAGCCGCCCGACCGCAGCCGCAAGACGCAGAACGGTCACTTCTCCACCAGAGGCGACATCCTCGACGCCCTCAAGGGTCAACACCCTGTCGTCGACGCCGTCATCGAGCACCGCGAGTTGTCCAAGCTCAAGTCGACCTACCTCGACGCGCTGCCCGCCGCCGTGGACCCCATCACCGGTCGCGTCCACACCTCCTTCAGCCAGACCGGCGCGGTCACGGGGCGCCTGTCCTCCTCCAACCCGAACCTCCAGAATATCCCCATCCGCACCGAACAGGGCCGCCGCATCCGGAACGGGTTCATTGCCCCGAAGGGCAGTGTCTTGCTATCCGTCGATTACTCCCAGATCGAGTTGCGCATCGTCGCCCACATGGCAAAGGATGAGGCCATGCTGGCTGCCTTCCGCGCCGGGCAGGATATCCACGCCGCCACCGCTGCGGCCATCTATGGCGTCCCGCTAGATCAGGTCAACCGGGACATGCGGCGCCACGCCAAGGCTATCAACTTTGGTCTCATCTATGGCATGTCGCCATTTGGCCTCACCCGCTCCACCGAGCTGACCCTCGCCGAGGCCGAGAACTTTGTGAAGGCCTACTTCCAGCAGTTCCCCGGCGTCAAGAAATACCTGGACGGTATCCGCAAGGAGGCGGCGCAGAAGGGTTATGTCGAGACGCTGCTCGGCCGCCGCCGCTATTTCCCGCTCCTGCAAAGCAAGATCAATGGCCCCTCCCGGAATCGGGAGGAACGCGAAGCCATCAACGCTCCGATCCAGGGCACTGCTGCCGACATCATGAAGCTTGCCATGCTGCACATCCCGCCGGCCCTCGCCGCAGCCGGGCTGCATGGTCGCATGCTGCTCCAGGTGCACGACGAGCTTGTGCTGGAAGTCCCGAAGGACGAGCTGGAGCGGACGGCGAAGGTTGTGCAGGATACCATGGCATCTGCCTACCCTCTGGACATCCCTCTCCTGACCGATGCCCGTTACGGCCCCAACTGGGGCGAGATGACCACCGTCAAATAGCCGTCTTGCATACGGCCTGCCTCCAGCGCAGGCCACCGCATTGCAGCTTCCTGCACGCTTCCGGGGTGTAGGGCATTTTCGGTTATCATTCACGCATGCCGAACCGCGAAGACGTGTATCAGCGGGCCATGAACGAGGGCCATTCCGCGGCTTGGGACCAGGACTGGAAGAAGGCCGCAGCCGCCTACCGGCAGGCCCTCCAGGAATTTCCCGACCAGCCGCGCGCCCTCAATAGCATCGGCCTTGCCCTGTATCAGCTGGGCGAGTTCGAAGAGGCCCTGCAGATGTACCAGCGCGTCGCGGCTCTGACCCCGGACGACCCGGTCGCCTTTGAGAAGGTTGCACAGCTTTCCGAACGCGTCGGCGATCTCCCCGCCGCCATCGATGCCGCCATGCGCGCCGCCGAAATGTTCATCCAGCAGCGCGATGTAGACAAGGCGCTCGAGAACTGGGCGCACGTCACGGCGCTGAACCCCGAGCATGGCATCGCACACTCGCGCCTGGCGATGGTCCATGAGCGCCTCGGGCACAACCAGCAGGCCGTCACCGAGTACCTGGCAGTAGCCAGTATCCTCCAGCGCGCCGGCAAGCCCGACAAGGCGGAACAACTGGTCGTGAAGTGTCTCCAGCTTGTGCCGGACAGCGGCGAAGCGCGGCAGGCTCTTTCATTCTTGAAGACGGGCCAGCTATTGCCGAGGCCGCTTCGCGTCAAGGGGGGCACTGGTCCGATTGCCATGTCACAGGTCCGGCATTTGCAGGAGCCGGTTTCCAGCACGCCTTCCAACCTCGATCCGGTGGAGGAGGCCCGGCAGGCAGCTATGACCTGCCTCGCCGAGATCCTCTTCGATTACAGCGACGACAGTCCCTCTGCACAGGAGCGCCGCGGCCTCTCGGCCATCATGAAGGGCACCGGGCAGCTCTCCCTCCAGCAGGCCGAACAGACCAAGGTGGTGCTGCACCTCGGCCAGGCCATCGATGCGCAGTCTCGCAGCCAGGACGCGGCTGCCGCAGACGAGCTCGAGCGCGCTGCCGAAGCCGGCTTCAAGCACCCTGCGCTTTTCTATGACCTGGGCTATCTCCGCGCACGCGGTGACCGGCTGGAGAGCGCCATCCGGAGCCTTGCACACGCCATCAAACATAACGACTACGGACTCGGCGCCCGCCTGCTGCTCGGCGATGTGCTGCTCAAGAAGGGGCAGCACAAGGATGCCGCCATCGAGTACCTGGAGGCCTTGCAGCTTGCCGATGTGCAGACCGTGCCGCCCGAACAGGCAGATAACATCCGGCAGCTTTACGAACCGTTGATTGAATCCCAGCATGGGCAAAAGGACGAGGCGGCGGATCGCCGCCTGTGCGAGAATGTTCGCAGCCTCCTGGTGCGCCCCGATTGGCGCGACCAGGTCCACCGCACCCGCGAGCATATGCATCATGGTTCCGATGCCAGCGCCATCGCGCCGCTGGCGGAGGTCATGCTGCAGGCGCAGGGCTCCGGCGTCATTGAGTCGATCAGCCGCATCCACCAGTTGGCGCGCGGCGGCAGCCTGCGCTCCGCCATGGACGAAGCCTACGATGCCGTTCAGCACGCGCCAACCTATCTGCCCCTGCACAGCCTCATGGGTGAGCTGCTCCTCCAGGAAGGACGGCAGCCGGATGCCATCGCCAAGTTTTCCGTGGTCGCTCGTGCCTACGGTGTCCGCGGTGAGGTGAACCAGGCGACTAAGCTCTTGCGCCGCGTCATCCAGCTTTCGCCCATGGACCTCTCCGCGCGCATGCGCCTGATCGACCAACTGGTGGCACGCGGTCAGGTCAATGAAGCCATCAATGAGTACCTGGAGCTGGCAGAGATCTACTACCACCTCGCTGAGCTGGATATGGCGCGCAAGACCTACACGACCGCCCTGCGCGTCGTGCAGCAGACGAACGCCGACCGTTCGTGGAACGTACAGATCCTTCAGCGCATGGCAGATATCGACATGCAGCGGCTGGACTGGAAGCAGGCCGTGCGCGTGTACGAACAGATACGGACCTTGCGTCCCGATGACCATGGCGCGCGCCGGCAATTGCTGGAGCTCTACATGCGCATGCGGCAGGAGCCGCAGGCCATCGCCGAGCTGGACAGCTTTCTGACCTATCTCGATAACACCCACCGCAGCGAGGAGGCCATCCCTTTCCTCGAGGACCTCGTAAAGGAGCATGCCGATCAGCCGCTCTACCGCCGGACGCTGGCAGCCCAGCTTCACCGCCTGGGCCGCACGCAGGAAGCCGTGTCGCAATTGGATGCACTGGGCGAGTCCCTGCTCCAGTCCGGCAAACAGCAGGAGGCCATCGACGTCATTACGCAGATCCTGCTGATGGATCCGCCGAACGCGCAGGACTACCGTCAATTACTGGCGCAGCTCGAAAAGCAAACGTCAGCCGGCCCTCGCGCGCCTGGCTAGGGCTTCGCTCCAGGATCCGGACGCAGGCGGCCCGCCAAACGGATGAAGGCTTTGACCTGCGCATTTGTACTGTTTCTCATTTTGGCGGCCGAAACGGTCCCCCTATACGGGTATAAAATGACCAGGAAGTAAATATGGGGGCAAAAATGAAAATTGGGTTATAATGCGATAAGAGCATTGACCATTTGGTAATGAGGCCGGACTTAAACCAGACAATTGCTCCAGCCAGGTCCTTCAAATCGCTTCGTCGAGTCTCAACCGACCGATCTCAGTTTCACTTCACGTACAAAGCCCGCTCCGTATACTGAACAGTGAAACGGCTCAGCACGATGCAAAAGACTGACACGCTGCCCAACGCAAAACCGAAGTCAACACTGCAGGACGTGTTGTCGCGTGCCGCCTCTGAGTCGTCCGCCGTGGTGCATCGCCGCCGCGCCGAGGACAAGACCGCGGTCTCTGATTCGCAGACACAGCCTGCCGCGCATGTGGTTGGCGGCGTTGTCTTCGAGCCGGTCACTCGCAAGCCGTACGATCTTTCCTTTTCCTGCCTGCTCATCCCGCGCTTCAGCGCACATTACCTCATTGGCGATATCGCCGAGAGCCTGCGCGAGTGGATGCACCAGATTTGCATCTCGTTTGCATGGCGGCTAGAAGATATTGCCGTGCGCCCGGAGTACATGCAGTGGGTTGTCTATGTCCCGGCTGCAACGCCTCCCTCGCGCTGCATTCGCACGGTTCGTGAGCAGACCTCGCGCCGGATCTTTGATGACTTTCCGCATATCCGGCGGGAGAACATGTCAAAGGATTTCTGGGCCCCCGGCTACATCGTATGGGTCGGGCCCACCCTGCATCCCCCCGAGATTATCGCAGAATTCATCCGGCTCACGCGGCAGCAACAGGGGATCCAGCCGAGACTGAGCGAATAACCGGGGATCTTGCATGTTCCTACAAGAGATCCTGGAAGTCATCATCGGCCTGGTCTTCATTTGGCTTCTATTGAGCACCGCCACGATGCAGGTGGTGGAGTGGATCGCCAACGCTCTCAAGTGGCGCGCCGTCGACCTGCACAAGAACATCCGGCGCATGCTCAATGACGACGATCTCACGACCCGCTTCTACGACCATCCCCTCATCCGCACGCTCGCCGAACAGAAACGAGACCAGGATACCCTGCCCTCGTACATCCCGGCCAACAAGTTCTCAACCGTGCTTCTTAATGTCATCGAGAATGCGGAGACGGAAGGCTCCCTGCTCCTGCATGAGCTGTACAGCC
This sequence comes from Anaerolineales bacterium, assembly GCA_035498395.1. GTDB lineage: Bacteria > Chloroflexota > Anaerolineae > Anaerolineales > Villigracilaceae > Fen-1038. Next base: position 17,616 of record DATKAF010000252.1, on the reverse strand, counting down.
TCGTCCCGCTTACCCAGAGCATCAAGCCCGCCGCGCGCCGCCAGCAGGCCCGCACGGACCTGGAACGGCTGATTGAGCTTGCCCGACTATCCATGAGCGCCGAAGGCGGCGAGGCGATGGGCAACCTGATGCTCACCACCGTCCAGAAAGAGATCGCCGACCTCAGCGCGCGCTATCCCGAGTTGCACGCAGACCCGCAGGCCGCGCTGGAACGGGTGGCCGCCGATAAGGCACGGATCGACGCGCTCGTCGGAGGCGCATCCCCGGCATCCTCCGCCGGAGACTTCAATAAGGTGCTCCAGGGCATGCTCGCCCTGGGAGTAACCAACCCCGGCCTTCGGCTCACGCTCAGCAGCCTCTTTATTGGCATCGAAGAGGCCAGTGTCGCCGGCAGTGATTGCCTGCAGTTGCTGCGCAACAATATCGAGACGTGGTTCAATGATTCGATGGACCGGCTCTCCGGTCGCTACAAGCGCAAAGCGCAATGGACGGCTTTCCTCATCGGCGTCGTCATTGCCTCCGCCGCCAATGTCGATACCATCAACGTGGCGAACCAGCTCTGGCGCGAGCCCATCCTGCGGCAGGCCATCACGGCCAACGCCGCACAGATCGCCCAGCCCGGGCAGACAAATCCACCGGCTCTCACCGACCTGGTCAATGCGCTTCAGGATCAATATCTCAACGTCAGCCTGCCCATTGGCTGGACTCTCAGCAAGCCGGAAGTGCTCTCCGGCCAGACGTGCTCCATCCTGGCGCGGCCCGGCTCGACGTTCGGGCTTGCATTGAGCGGAGGCTGCCTGCGGCCCGTTGATACGCCGCTCAATTCAGACGGCTGGATTTGGCCTTTCAGCAAAGTGATGGGCCTGCTGATAACCGGCCTGGCTACTTCGCAAGGATCGGCGTTCTGGTTTGACGTTCTGGTAAAGATCGTCAATGTCCGCGGGGCGGGCCTGAAGCCTGCCTGAGCACCACAGCTCTCTCAACCAGCCGTCAGTCATGCTGCTCGTCGACGGCCGTTCGGATTCTGGCAACCAGGGACTTGCACATGGCAGACCTCACTCTAAACCGAATAGGTGAACTGCTCCGCAGCGTCCTTGAGTTGCTGTGGAATAAGCCGGAGGGTATGCCCGCCCGGGAGGTCCTGGCGATCCTGCCCGAGATGACCGAGCTGACCGAATACGAGCGGGCCTATTCCTCCACGAGCAATGCGCCCCGGTATGAGCGCATGGTGCGCCTCGCCACCATCCCCCTGGTAAAGGCCGGATGGATGGTCAAGACCAACAAAGGCCGCTGGTTCATCACTGAAGAGGGCCGTCAGGCTGCCCGCCGGAATACCAATGCCCGCGAGCTGTACAGGGAGGCGCTGCAGCGCTTCGAAGAGTCGCGACAGAACGCGCCTCTGTATGCCATGGCCGCCGAAGAGGCCGAGGAACGCGCCTGGGAGCAAATCTACAAATTCCTGCTCGATACCCGGCGGACCGAGTTCCGCTCCCTTGTGGCTCACCTGCTGCGTGCCATGGGGTATCATGTGGCCTGGGTGGCGCCCCCCGAAAAGGACCACGGCCAGATCGACCTGGTGGCAAATGCCGATCCGATCGGAACGCGCGGGCCGCGCATCATCGTGCAGGTCAAGCACAAGGGTCAGCCGGTTACGCTGGAGGGTGTAACCGCCTTCCTCTCGCTGCTCGGCGCCAATGATTATGGACTATTCATCTCTTCCGGCGGTTTCACCACTGAAGTGATGAATGAGATCCGCACCGACCCCACCCAACGGACAACCCTCCTCGATCTCGAGAACTTCTACGACCTGTGGATCGAGCATTACGATAAGCTGAGCCAGGAAGCCCGGCACCACTTCCCGCTCAAGCAGATATACTTCCTGTACGGCCTGGACTGATCGTCCGCCAATTTAGCCCGGCGTGTTTTCATTCTTGGGGTTCGTGACGCCATTCCATGTCAAATCCGGCTCCTCCTGACAGGCTCTCTTTCGAAGACAATCTCAGCACTCTCCAGGAGGAGCTGCTGCTCGCCGCAAAGTGGCTGAGGCCCAGCATCCTGCTGGCAGTGCACAAGTCCAAGTTCGGACAGCAAAAAGCGGAAGCGGCGCTGGAGGAGCGGCTGGTGGCGCTCGGTCACGCCGTGACCCGCATCACCGTCGATAAGGACCACTCGGACGTTCCGCATCTGATCGTGGGCAGCTCTGCTCCGCGGGATTCCATCTTCTTTGTTTCCAATATCGATTGGGGCGGCGGCGAGGATCACCGGGACGCCTACCGCGCGCTGAATATCTACCGCGAGCTCTTCGTCGATCATCACGTCCGGATGGTCCTCTGGCTCACGACCAGCGAGGCGGCCACCCTCGCCCGCTATGCGCCCGACTTCTGGGCTTTTCGTCACCGCGTGCTGGAGTTCACCGGTCAGCGGATTCCCCGCAGGATCAGTCTGCCTTCCGGCGCTCTGCTGTGGGATATCCAGAATACGGTTGATCCGTTCGATACCCCCGAAGCGCGCATCGCCGTCCGCGAACAGCTGTTCGCCCGGCTGCCGGACAACCCGGAGGCGCGCTCCTCACGGATCGACCTGCTCTACAATCTTGGCTACTTGAATTGGCTGATCGGCAATACAGCGAAGGCTGCACGGGATTTCGAGGCTGCGCTCGCGCTGGCTGGACGAGACCGTGCGGAGCAGATCTGTTCCTCGCCCTTGAACGGGCTTGCCATACTTGCGTATGAAGCGCAGGATCGCACGCGGGCAGCCGACCTGCTGTCGCAGGCGCTGCAGCGCAGCCCGGAACACCCTTATCTGCTCGCAAACAAAGGCATCGTTGCCTCCGCCCTTGGGCGCAACCAGGATGCCGTGACCATCGCGGCCAGGGCCGTACGGATGAGCGACCGCGATCCAAGGTTATGGGGTGCACGCGGCTATCTCTATGCCTCCACCGGCAAGTTCGACGAGGCCATTACGTGCTTTGGTAAGGCGTCCGAGCTTGCGCCGCGCCTGCCTGTTCACCATATCACGCTGGCAGTCTGTTACGATCTTGTGGAACGGCCTAACGAGATGTCCGCGCAGCTTGCCTCCGCTCGCAAGCTGGCAGATCGCCCGATGACGGCCTGGCTGGACATCTACGAGGCAGCCTTGCTCGACTCGCCCGCCAGGGCGGTACAGGTGGTTCGGGCCGCTGTTGCCGGCGGTCCGCTGCGGCTGCACGAGATTCGACGCGATCCGATCCTGGCTTTGTTGCTGGACTCGCAGCAGATCGAGGAGATCGCCACCTGAAACCGCCGCCAGGAGCGTTTAGGCGATGAACCTATGAATCTACAGACCATCATCATATTCCTGAATCTGTCGATCGCTCTCGTCATCATCGTTGCGTCTCGGGATCGAGAGCGAGTCCCTTCTGCCGTGGCCATCATCACCATGGCGGTCGCCACCGCCCTCTGGGCATGGTGTGACTTACTGCTGCGCCAGCCGAGTTCTATCCCCGCTTACGCCTCGCTGGCTGCTGCACTCCTGTTGAGCTCCACCGCCGCGGCCTCGGCACAACTGGTATTCGTGATCCACCAGTCCAACCGGCAGCACTGGATCACCCGGCTGCCGATCGGCTTGCTGGCGATCGTGCCGGCCCTCACGCTGTTCGTCTACTTGATCAAGCCGTGGCATCCGGCCCTGTTCGGCAGCGCCGAACTGCACGCCGGGACGCTTTTGTTCCATGGCAGCATCTGGGGCAAGATCGTCATCTTCTACGTCTTCAGCCTGATCGGCGCCAGCGTCGTCTTGTTGTGGAACGCGTTCCTGGAGAGGCCCCGTTCATTATGGGTACCATTTGGCGCTGTCCTGCTCGGGACGGTCTTCCCGCTCCTTTCGGCCGCGCTGGAGTTCGCGGGTCTCGGCCCCCTCTCGTCCGCGGAGCTGCTGCCGGTCGGCTTCACGCTGGCCGCGGTAACGTACGCATATTATTTGTTCCAGCCCCGCGAAGACATGCTGGCCTCCATAGATCGGAATGCCGTTGTCGAAGGCATGGATGATGGCTGGATGGTACTGGACAACGACAACGTGGTGGTTGACATGAACGCCGCCGCTGAGCGCATGGCTGGCTTGGCGCGCGCACAGGTCCTGGGCAAGCCGGTGACGGGCATGCTGGGCAGTCTACCAAACCTGGGCCAGGCTTTCGATCACAGCCAGGAGCTCGAGATGAAGCGGAGTATCCGCTCCGAGGACGGCTGGAAATACCTCAACATCCGCATCTCACCGCTGAACGACCACGATCGCCGGCCCTTCGGCCGCCTCGCCCTCTGGCATGATGTCACGGAGCGCAAGCTGACGGAAGATGCACGCCAGCGGGCCCGCGATGAAATGCTGGTCCTGCTCAATGCCATTTCCAGCGCCGCCAGCAACGTGGTGGACCTCGACGATTTCCTTTCGGAATCCATCTACCACATTATCTATCCGTTCCGCAGTCAGGTCGTTTGCTTCTTCCTCGCCGATGAAAAGAAGGACAAGGAAGAGGCGCGGCAGTTCGCGCTGACCGCGCACCTGGGTCTGTCTGCCGATGCATCGGCGCAGCTTGCGCTCGTGCCGGCTTCGTCGCAGCCTTTCGCAGCGCTCCTGGTGGATCGACAGCCCGTGCAGATCGAAGAGGTGGATCAGAATGCCGCGCTGCCAGCCGCCTGGAAGACCATGGAGCTGGCCTGCCTGCTAGTGATTCCCCTGGTCACCCAGGCTGGCGAAAATGGCGAGGTCCTTGGTTGCATGTGCCTAGCCCGTAAGGACAAGCCCATCTTCAGCCAGGATGAGACCGTGCGCCTCACGATGATCGCCGACCAGATCGCGGCCCTCATCGAGAACGACCGCCGCCGCAAGCTTGCCATCACCTCCACCGAGCGCAAGCGCCTGATGCGCGACCTGCACGACTCCTTGAGCCAGAAGCTCTACGGTCTGGTGACGTTGACCGAGGCCGCGCAGGCTTCCATCGAAGCCGGCAATCAGGTGGACCCGGCGGAGATCCTCACGCGTATCGGCGAGAATGCGCGCCAGGCCGTGAAGGAGATGCGCCTGTTCCTCTTCCAGATGCAGCCCATCGATATGGAAAAGGACGGCCTCATCTCACTTCTGCATCATCGGCTGGCGGCAGTCGAGGGCCGCGCCGATATCAAGGCGCGGCTGCGCGCCGACCTGACGGACGAGGAGCTTGCCCTCTCGCGGGAGACCCAGGTTGTGTTGTACTACATTGCCCAGGAAGGCCTGAACAACGTCCTCCGCCACGCCGCCGCCCGGTCGGTCTCCGTCACGCTGAAACAGGGCAGCCGGAATGTTATACTCGAAATCCTGGACGACGGATGCGGGTTCGATCCCAAAAAGGTGGAGCGTGGCGGCCTCGGGTTGACCAATATGCGCGAGCGGACGTCGCAGATCCACGGAAAGATCCAGATCGCGTCGCAGCCCGAGCAGGGCGCCAAAGTCGTGATCACGGTGCCGCGCGACCCATCCGTCAAACTGACCAAGCACAGGCGATGAGCATGAACACGAAAGCAAGGAAAATCCGGATCCTCGTGGTGGACGATGAGAATGTGGTGCGGGAGGGCTTTGTCGCCATCCTCCGCCTGCAGGACGACATGCAGGTCGTTGGTGAAGCCTGGGACGGCCTCCAGGCCGTGCAGTTGGCGCGTAAGGCAAAGCCCGACGTGATCCTCCTCGACCTCAATATGCCCAACCAGGACGGTCTCACGACGATCCCTCAGATCAAGGAGATCCTGCCCGAGACCCGTATTCTGGTCCTGACGGGGACTGCCGAAAGTGATCGCGTCTTCCAGGCGCTCAAATCGGGAGCGCTGGGCTTCCTGTTGAAAGATGCCACGCGCATACAGCTCATCCAGGCCATCCATGAAGTGGCGAACGGTCAGGCATCCATCCAGCCCTCCATCGCTGTCAAGGTGATCCAGGAGATCGATCATCCGGCTCATCTCCTGTATACAGCGGACCCACTGACCCCGCGTGAGCTGGAAACGCTGAAGCTTATCGCCCGCGGCATGAGCAACCAGGAGATCGCAGCTGAGCTGCATGTCCACGAGCGGACGGTTGCGAAATATGTGAGCAGCATCCTGGAGAAGCTCCAACTTGCCAACCGGACGCAGGCCGCGCTGTATGCCATCCGCGAAGGATTGACGGAGCCGCGTGACAAGCCCGCAACCCGCGACTCAATCACCATTCCCCGCGATAAGGTTGCCAGCCGTGAGAAGATCAGCGAGCCGCGCGACAAACGCCGCACCCATTAGCCATTCTCACGAACCTGCACGCCAAGCCGCTGATGCGCATGCGCATCAGCGGCTTTTTTTGTTTATTGCACGCGCCTTCGCATATTTCACGGCACTCTCTTAAATGACCATCTCACTCCCGACTCGCGACAACAACGTTCAGATTCGGTATGGTCATTTATGCCCCTAAGAACGCCATGTAGTGGATTCTGGAACACGCAAAGAATCACGCACGGAGGCGTCTTTTCGGGTTTGGCTGGAAAAATGAGGTCTATATAATGCTGCTATCGGTTGGGTACGCCACTTCGGTATTGGGAGATCAAGTTGTTTCTCGGGAAGTTCTCACGCACACTGGATGCCAAGGGCCGCTTCACGGTCCCCTCTTCTTTTCGGGGGGGCTTGGCCGCCGGAGCCTATGTGACTCAGGGCTTTGATCGGAATCTACAGGTGCTCACCAGTGACGCCTTCCAGGAAATCTACCGCACCGTGGCTTCGCTCAACATCGCTAACCCGCTGGCCCGGCTGCTGCAGCGCCTCATCCTCGGCAACGCGCAGCGGCTCGATGTGGATACCGGCGGCCAGATCATTGTACCGGAGGAGCTCAAGGAATTTGCAGATCTGCACAACGATATCTTCCTCATCGGACAGGGCGAGTATTTCGAGATCTGGTCGCCCAAGGCATGGGATACGCAGGAAGCTCAGATTCGGGACGCGGAGTTGAATTCGACACGGTTCTCCGCGCTGACCATCACCGCACGATGATCCCTCATTCTGTGGAGACTGGCCGGTTCCTAGCAATGACGATCTCAACAATGGAATGCTCACGCATACACAGGGTAGCGGCATGAAGAAAATTCGCATTCTTGTTGTGGAAGACCAGAACGTGGTTCGTGAAGGCTTGATTGCTATTTTGTCCTACCAGTCGGACATGGAAGTGGTCGGAGAAGCCGGTGATGGCATCCAGGCGGTGGAGCTGGCGCGCAGGACTCGCCCGGACGTGATTCTGCTCGATATGGTCATGCCCCGCCAGGATGGCCTCACAACCATCCCCAAGCTCAGGCTCGTGACGCCCGAGGCGCGCATCCTGGTTCTCTCCAGCTTTGCCGAGAGCGACCGAGTCTACCAGGCCATCAAGGCCGGGGCCATCGGCTACATGCTCAAGGACACCACCCGCGTGCAGCTCCTGCAGTCCATCCGCGAAGTTGCCTGCGGGCACGCCTCGATCCATCCATCCATCGCCATGAAAGTGATCCATGAGTTTGACCATCCATCGGAGGGAGCGCTGGCGAATCAGAGTTTGACCCGCCGCGAGCTCGAAGCGCTGCGCCTGATCGCCCGCGGTTTCAGCAACCAGGAGATCGCCGCCTCGCTGGTGGTCCATGAACGGACGATTGCCAAGTACGTCAGCAGCATACTGAACAAGCTCCACGTATCAAATCGCACGCAGGCCGCGCTGTATGCGATCCGGGAAGGTCTCGCCGTTCCGGGCGCCGACTAGCCCGGCCCGGGCAGGAGAACCGGAGCAGCCTCCACCCTAACGGATGGTACTTGCCAAGGACAACCATGAACAATTTCGACTATATCGTCGCCACTGATTTTGACCGGGCCTGGCTCAACTTCGAACTGGATCTGCCTCTCAAGCCCGGCAGGAACGGGAAGCCAAACCCCTTCTACATCAACCGACCGCGCAACCCGATCGCCGAGCTGACCGATGCGCTGCTGGCCCCGTTCTATCGGCCGCCCAAGTTCTTCTTCTCCGGCCACAGGGGCTGCGGCAAGTCCACCGAGTTGCTCCACTTGCTGAGCAACCCCGAGATCTCGCGCAAGTACTGGCCCATCAACTTCAGCATCCGTGAAGAAGCCGACATCATCGACCTCGATTTCCGCGATGTGCTGCTGGCTATTGGCGGGCGGCTCTTCCGGGAGTATCGCAAGAAGGGCGGGCAGCTCCCTGACCAGCTTCTGAAGGAGCTGAACGGCTGGAAAGGCAAGGTCGAGAAGGAGATCTCCACCATCCTCGAAGGCCGCGCCTCCGATGTGGAGCTCTCCGCCGGCATTGATGCCTTCTTCGCCAACGCGGGCATGAAGATGAAGCTCGAGCCCGCCACCCGCGTGGAGCTCCGCCAGGTCGTGGAGACCGATATCACCGGTCTCATCTCCATCATCAACCACGTCGCCACGGCCATCTACAGCCGCGAGCGCCGCATCCCGCTCATCCTGATCGACGACATGGACAAGCCCGATCTCGAAAAGGCGCGTGCCATCTTCCACGACCGCCGGGAGATCATGATGCAGCCCAACTGCGCCATTGTCTATACCGTCTCGAGCGCCCTATTCTACAGCAAGGAGTTCGACGCCATCCGGGACCAGGCGGTCTTCCTCCAGAACATCGAGCTTCACCCGCCCATGGACCCGGCTGCGCATCATGCCGAGGGGTACAACACGCTCCGCCAATTCGTGCACGTCCGCATGGCCCCCGAGCTCTCCGACGAGGATGCGCTGGAAGCGGCCATCAGCTACAGCGGAGGGGTCTTCCGCGAGATGGCCCGCATCATGCGGACGGCCATCGGGCGGGCACGCCGCAGGCACTCCTCTCGGCTCGATTGCTCCGATGTCGAGTGGGCGGCGACCGAAATACGGAACGAGTACCGCCGCATCCTGGATAAGGAAGACATCAAGCTGCTCAAGAAGGTGGCAGAGAACAATCGGCTGGAGTACACCGATCGTCTTCGACCGCTTCTGCAACTGCTTGCCCTGTTGGAATACCGCGATGGAGAGAACTGGTGCGATGTCCACCCGGTATTGAGGAAGCTGCTCAATGACTAGCCAGAGTTCGGAAGTATCTCCGGAGATCACGTCGTCCATCGACGAGCGCATCGAGATCCTCGCCCGGGAATTGGAGCTTGCCGTCAAGTGGCAGCGGCCGTGCGTCATCCTGGTGGTGTACAGCTCCGAATACGTCCGATCCGACGTCGAGGCCGCGCTCGAGAACTACCTGATCGACCTCGGCCAGAAGGCGGTCCGCCTCCAGTTGAAGCGCCAGCCAGGTGAGACCGTAGCCTCGTTCCTGCGCGAGTTCAGGGACCCCGAGAAAGCCGTGTTCCTCATCCATGGCCTGCACTGCGGGCAGGAAGACGGTAACGGGGCCTACTCCACCCTGAACCTGCAGCGAGAGTTCTTCCTCGAACGGCAGATACGGGCCGTGTTCTGGCTCACCCAGAACGAGATCGTGAACTTGGCCCGCCTCGCGCCCGATTTCTGGGCGTATCGGCACCGGGTCATTGAGTTCGTCGAGTCCCCGAAGGCGGATCGCCTGTTGAAGGCTGCGCTCGAATCGGCGTGGCGCGGAACCGGCGAGTATGCAGAGCCCTACGAGGATACCGACGCGAAGATCTCCCTGCGCGAATCGCTGCTCACCGAGCTGCCCGACAGAGAGGAAGCCAGCTCCCAGCGGGCGAACCTGCTCCTGACACTCGGCATCCTCAACTGGCGCAAGGGAGACTTCGAGCGGGCCGCGCAGCAGCTTCAGGATGCGCTGAAGCTCGCCTCCAAGCTGGAAGACAACTGGTTCGAGGCCGAGTGCTACAACGCCCTGGCCCTCATCTGGTCAAGCACCGAGCAGAACGATGAAGCCATCGATGCCTACAAGCAAGCCATTCACCTGGCCCCCGACCAGATCTTTGCATGGAACAACCTGGGCAACCTGTGCGTGAAGATCGGCCGCAACGATGAGGCCATGATCGCCTTCCGAAAGGCCGTGGAGTGCAACCCTAAAGATCCCATCGCATGGAACGGCCTGGCAAATCTGTACTTTGGTCTTGGCTACGTGGACGATGCCATTGCGGCGTACCGCAAGGCGATCCAGTACACACCCGCCTTTGCGCAGCCCTGGAACGGCCTCGGCGACGTGTACGCCAGCATGGGCCGCACCGATGAGGCCATGAAGGCGTACCACAAGTCCATTGAGCTGAACAAGCAATATGTCACGCCGTGGATCCGCCTGGGTGTGCTGTACACAAAGCAGGAACGCTACCGGGATGCGGCGCGTGCCTACCAGCGGGCCCTTGCGCTGGATCCGCATGCCAGCCGCATCTGGAATGATCTTGGGTGCATCTACCTCAAGACGGAAGCCATGGAGGATGCCGCCGATGCGTTCTCCAAGGCCATCGATCTGGATCGGGGCTATGGCTGGGCCTACAGCAACCTGGCCTACACCTTCACATTACAGGGAAAGTGCAAACCGGCGGTATCACTGCTCCTCCGCAGCATCGAGCTGCTGCAGTCGGATAAGGACAAGGCGGTCTCCTGGAACCGGCTCGGCAGCGTGTACCGCTTCTTGAACGACTACGACAATGCCATTTCTGCCTACCAGATGGCCGACCAGCTCGACCCGCCGCACGCGGCCGCTCGCCAGACCGAAACGGAGCTGTTGGAGGAGGCGGCTTCGCAGATTGCCACTCAGGAACCGGACCCGGATCTTGAACCGGATGCCGAGCAGAGCGCACCGGCTGAAGATGCTCCTCGGCCCGCTGTCGTTCCGGCAGCCGTTGAACAACAAGTGGAAGCAGCCCCAGGAGAGGTCCCACCCGCACAACTCGCAGACCCCACTCTGGACGCTCCGGCTTGGCTCTTCCCCTCTCAGGACGATACATCTGCATCCGCTGACGCCAGCCCCAGCGGAGCAAGTGCCAGTGCAGCCTCGCGCGCCGGGACAAATCCGGCGGCGGGCAAACCGGGCGAGCGAACGGAGGCCACAGCATTGAATATGGACGCGCAGAAGTGGAATGAGGAAGGGAATGCCTGTTTCGGCCGCGGCGCCTTCGAGGAGGCGATCGCAGCCTACAACAAGGCCATTCAGCTCGACCCGCTGTCCGGCATCCCTTACACCAACCTGGCCCTCACGTATCTCAACCAGGGGCAGTTTGCCGAGGCCATCCTGCTGTTCCAGAGAAGCATCGAGCTGCTTCATTCGGATGCCGAGAAAGCGGTTTCCTGGAACGGCCTGGGAAATGCCTATCGGCGCATCAATGACTACGCCGGTGCCCGGGCAGCCTACCAGAAAGCAGCCGAGCTCGATCCTGCGACGGCAGGCATCCGGGACCGCGCCGATGATTTCAAGGCCGCGGGGCTGCCGAGGGATGCTCAGGGGTGGCTTGACCTCGGCGAGCTCCACGTCCGGTCCGGCGCCATCGGAGATGCGGTCGATGCCTTCCAACGCGCGGTGGAGCTGGATCCGCATGCCGGCGGCGCGTATGAGAACCTGGCGCGTGCCCTGATCTCTCAGGGCAGGTATCAGGATGCCATCCCGTTCCTTCAGAAGAACATCGACCTGCTTGAGGACAACAAAGACAAAGCCGCGGCCTGGAACCGGCTAGGTAATGCTTACCGGAAGTTGAATGATTACGACAACGCCATCAAAGCCTATCAAAAAGCCGTCGTGCTCGCCGACGAAGGTGTTGACTTGCTCACGCGCACCCGCTTCAGCCTGTTGAGCAACTGCTATGTCAACCCGTGATCTCGCCTATGCTTATCCACACGGAGGTAGAAAATGAGCAACTATGAGTTTTGGGACGAACTGGGAAAGATCTTCACTGCCGTCGTGGCTTATCAAGAGAAGACCATCGAGTTCAACAAGCGCTTCATCAACCCGTGGATTCGACTAGGCAACGTCTTTGACAAGCAGGATCGCAACAACGAAGCCGTCGCCGCCTACCAAAAGGCCATCGAGATCGACCCCGGCAATGCGCAGAACTGGTATGAACTCGGCAACGTCTGTTTCAAGATGGGCCACTACGAGGAAGCGGTCGATGCATTCAACCGCTCGATCGAGTTGGATCCGGGCTTCAGTTGGTCGTACTGCAACCTGGCGCTCGTGCTCTCCACGCTGGGCAAGCATGTGCAGGCCGTTGCGCTCTACCGCAAGAGCCTGGATCTGCTCGCGGACGACAAGGATAAGGCCGTCGCCTGGAACCGCCTCGGGAACCTTTACCGCAAGACGAACGAATACGCCCTGGCAGTGGACGCATTCCAACGAGCGGACGAGCTGGATCACGAGAACGCCGGGCTTCATGACAGTCTGGATGAAGCGCCGGAAACGCCCACGATCGTGGAAGTCACGAGCAATGGCGACGGCAACCAGGTGAGGCCCGTTGAGATCAGCCCCATTGAATTGATCGTGGCCGAAAGATCCGCCGAGGAAGCTCTCCCGCCAGCCGCCCAAGAACCGGCGCCCGCGGATGTTCCCGCCGAAGTTGCCACAGCCGCCGAAGTCGACGAACCAGCAGAACCCGTGCCGTCCACGGTTGCCGAAGAGGCGGCGGTCGCGGTGGACACAGCGGTGGCAGAGCCTTCTGAGCCTGAAGTGCCGGAAACCTTGGTAGAGTCCAATGCCGAATTGGCCGTCGCACAACCCGAGGTGACCGCCGAGGCTACAGGGACTGAGCCCGTAGCCGCGGCCGAGCTCCCCGAAGCCGGACAGCCGGTCGAAGAGACGGCAGTGGAAGCGGCGCCTGAAGCTCCGGCCATCGCCGCCGAAGCCGCTGCTGAGATCGCCAGTGAGCCGGTCAGTACCGAGGCGCTCTTAGCAACTGAAGTCGCCAGTGAGCCCGCAGTGACCGAGTCAGTGTCTGAGGCGTTCGTGGAGCCGGCGGATGTTCCTCAGGAACCGGCTGCAGACGCCGCACCCTCCGCTGCTGCAGAGGCCGTCGAAGCTCCGGAAGTCTATCCAGAGCCGATAGTCGCCGACGCCCCCCTGCTCACCGAACCACCCGCTGCGGATGAGACCGTGTCGGTCGTCGTTCAGAGCACCGTTGAGACCTTCACCGAGACGCTCGCGGTCACTGATACGACCACAGAGACCAGCGACGCAGTGCTCACGGTCGAATCTCCTGATGCGGCCGCCGCTGAATCCGTGACGGCTGAAGAGCCGGTCGCCGTAGAGGTTGCACCCGCCGCCTCCGAGCCTGTCGTTGCGGTCGCCGAAGTGCTTCCAGCCGTCGCATCGGAAGCGCCGGTCGCCGTAGCCGCTGAAGCAGTTCCCTCCGAAGCAGCGCCCGATGCAGAGCCAGTCGAGGATGCAAGTGCTGCCACGGTCGTGTCCAAGGAGCACGTCGCCGTTGTGGCCGAACCGGCCGCCTCGGTGGAAGCAGTTGTTGATCAGCCGGTTGCCGTAGAACAGCCTGAAGCGCTGGTCGAGAACGTCGAAGCCCCGGCTGCCGAGCCTGTCGCAGCGTCTGAAATAGTGGAAGAAGCCGACGCCGCAGTTGCCTCTGCCGAGTCCGCAGAACCTGCCGCCGAGCCGGAAGCCGCGCCGATCCTGGCGGTTGAGCACGTCGCCTACGAGGAGTATCTGAAGGACAACAACGAGCCCGTTGGCATCTTCCAGCCCGAAGCGGCCTCCGAGTGTGCCGAACCGGAAGCTGCCGCTGCGCCGCAGCCTGTCACCCAGATCGATCCGTCCGGCGATGTGCAGATCCAGATGGATACGAAGAACGCCCTCGTCTGGAATGAGCTCGGCAATGTGTACTTCAACACCGGCGCATTCGACGATGCGGTGATCGCGTACAGCAAGGCCATCGAGCTCGACCGGTGGTTTGCGTGGCCGTATAGCAACCTGGCCCTGACTTATGTGCAGAAAGGCCGCTTTGCCGAGGCCATCCTGCTCTATCAGCGCAGCATCGAGCTCTTCGCCGGCGACAAGGACAAGGCCATCTCCTGGAACCGTCTCGGGAACGTTTACCGCCGCATGAACGACTACGATAACGCCATCTGTGCCTATCAGCGTGCGGACGAGCTCGACCCGGACAACACGACTCTGTCGCTTCAATCCCGGTTCAGCCTGCTGGGCAGCTATGCTTTCGAGCAGAAGCCCGCTTACGTCTCTTAATCGGAGGAAGCCATGAGTGAGCAGGAACTCTGGAACGAGCTGGGCAACCTTTACTTCCTGTCCGGCTCCTATGACCAGGCAGCCAATGCATACCGCAGGTCCATTCAGCTCGATGCGAGCTTCGGCCGCCCTTACAGCAACCTCGCGCTGACCTATGTACAGCAGGGTAAGTTCGAAGAAGCCATCGACCTGTATCGCAGCAGCATCGAGCTCCTCATCGAGCGCAAGGAGAAGGCGGTCTCCTGGAACCGGCTGGGCACCGTGTATCGCCATCTGAAGGATTACTCAAAGGCGGTGATCGCCTTCCAGGAAGCCGACGAGCTCGACCCGCAGAGTGACGCCGATTTTCCCGTAGCTGCCTCGGTGCACAAGGATGTCACGGATGCGCCGTCGTCCATACTGGATACGGCCGTGACCGCTCCCGCGGAAGCGCAGCCGGAGCCGCAGCCCCAGCCTCAGATCGAGTGGTGGGATGTGGACGAGAGGCGTATGGACGCGGCAATGCATCCTGAGCCGGTCACTGTCCAGGACGAGCTGCCCGGCGAATCCTGGACGGCATCCGATGCGAGCCAGTTCCAGCAGGATATCTCCCAGTTGCCTGAGGCCGTTTCGCCGACAAGCTGGGGAGAGGCGGAGCTAGAAGACGAGTTCGAGGCAGATGCCGAATCAGCCATCGACTTCCCGGTTGCGGACGATGACCTCTCCGCCTGGCTGCCCCTCCCGGAGGAAGAGCCGTGGAGCGATGATCGTCTCCAGGTGCCACCCTTCTTTGAGGACATCAGCCCCGAGCCGCCTGACCCTCCGGTGGAATGGAATTCCGTATCCACCTTCCATGTCATGGACGCAATGGACTTTACGCCCCTGGTGACGTCCACCGGCGACTCGCAAGTCATCTTTGGCGCCGGCGACTCTGGCAGCCTGCCGCAGCGCTCCACAGTCGCTGAACAGACCTGGGAAACTCACCAGGTGGATGTGGCCCTGGAGGAGCGACCGGCTCCGGAATACGCCTTACCGGTATGTGAACTCACCGAGCCGGTTGCCGAACCTGAACCGATCGTCCCGCAGGCCGAAGCCGTTCTTGCTCCGGAGGAAGGGCCCGACGCCTCTGCCATGGAACGTGATGATGAAGAAATGCATGAGATCGAGCTGGGGATTGAGAAATTCAAGAGAGTGGTACAGCTCAATCCTCGCAATGGCCATGCCTGGGATGCGTTGGGAACCCTCTATAAGTCCGCAGGGCTGTATAAGGAAGCGATCCTCGCCTACCAGCAGGCCATCTCGAACGATCCCGCCCGGTCGCTCTACTACCACCACCTGGGACTGGTCTACGCGTGCGAAGGCCGCGACGAAGACGCCATTGGCGCCTTCCAGCGGGTCATTGAGATCGATCCGGATTACAGCCTGGCTCATGCCACCCTCGGCGGCTACTATCGGAAGATGGGACTCGAAGAATTAGCGCAGAAACACATAGGGAAAGCGATGAAAAACATATTTGACAGTGAAAACGAATACAACCGGGCCTGCCTCGAGGCCATCTGCGGCAATGCAGATCAGGCCATTGCATTGTTGAGCGTGGCGCTGAAAAACAAGCAGACCTACGTCGACTGGATCTTGCGCGATCCGGACCTCGATTTCATCCGGCAGGACCCCCGCTTCAAGCAGCTGATCTCGGATTACACACGCTAGTTGCGCTCACAGCATCGAAGCGGACGGCGACTGCCGTCCGCTTCGATGCATGGCTCAGCCTCCGGGAGATGCCGGCTCACGCTCGTATCATCGTCAGCAGCATCTTGAAGCGCCTCACCGCTTTGAGAGCGTGCGGCTCGTTCGCCGGCATGATGATCGCCTGTCCCTCGGAAACCGTGTAGGGCTGCCCCGAGATCCGGATTTCCGCCTCCCCATCCAAAACATGCACCAGGGCGTCGAAAGGCGCCCGGTGCTCGCTCAGTTCCTGCCCCGCATCGAACGCAAACAGAGTGACGTTCCCTGCATCTGCCATTGTAATCTGGCGGCTCACGACCGAATCGTCCTGGTATTCCGCCAGGTTCGCCAGCTTCAGCACGACTGACTTCGATGTTGCCTGCATGACTCGCTCCTGTGTCCCGTATCGGAATTTGACGCGCTCCCCTCGGCCTACTTGACCTCAATTGTATATCCGGCGGGCAGCGGGGTGAACCGTTGGGTGCCGGTCACGATCAGGATCGCGCTGTCGCCGTTGTCCAAAGACAGTGGTATCTGCGCAGTTTGGTCCGGGTTCACCGGCACGTTTTGCACCGAGGTCTTGCCCGTCGTCTTCACGATGAGCGACAGGCGGAAGGTCTGCGGAAGCGTGTTTTCCACGCGCACGAAGCCGTTGCCTTTCCAGCCGCCATCGTCGCTTTCGAAGTCCGAAGAGTAGTTGATGGCGGGAATCGAGAGGTCGTCCAGCAATAGCCCCTCGCCCAGCACCTCGGCATCCGTCACGTATTCGAACCGGAGCTGCACCTTCTGGCCAGCATACGCGGAGAGATCAACCTGCTCATTGATCCAGGCTGCCTCGCTCCCTCCCCCGCTCTTGCTCGTGTAACCGCATCCGTAGGAATTTCCAGAATCGTCTTTCTCCGTGCACGTGGGCGTCTTCAGGATCGTCCAATGCTGGCCGTCCGTGGAAGCCTCCAGGTACGCGTAGTCGTAGCCCTTCTCCAGGTCGTACCATGTCCAGTAGGAAAAGTCCAAAGGTCCGCTCGCACTCGAGAAGTCGATCTCCCGTGTCAGCGTTGTATCCGAGAGGTCTGCCTTGTTCGACCAGAACATGTGGTTGCCGGAATGTGCCCCGGTCGGCAGGATCGGCGCTACCGTGGATCCCGCAAAAGAGATGGTATGCGTCCCCGCGCACGTGACCTCGATGTAGTCGGCCCCATATTGGTTAACCGATGTTTTCACGGGAGTACCCGGGCAATCTTTGATGGTGTCCGTCGCCGATACCTTCGGAGCGTCCGAGTAGTTGTGATACGCGTAGCGCCCATCCGCGACGGAGCTGTCTTGCAGGTACATCGCAGCCATCCAGTCCATGACGGCGTCATCGGCCGTGACGACCTTGCCGGTCAGAGGGTCGGTGACGTTCAAAGCCTTAAGGGTGTCGTCGATGCTGTTGAGGCTGTTCTCCTGCTCTTTGACAACCGCCTGCGTTACCTTGTCTCCAAACCGGTCCAGGAAATACGTCAGGAAGAGGAAGGATGACCCGTAGTGGGAGACGGTCACATCCGGATCGTTGGAAAGGCTGGTCCATTCCGTCAGCGGCAGGTCGGGGTTTTGGGCATAGACGAACGGCGCCGAGCCGACGCTGTAGCCATTCAACAGGCTTGCCACCTCCGAGAAGCCCTCGTTCATCCACGTACTTTCGTTCCGGTCCAGGTTCCAGTGGATCATGTGCTGGAACTCGTGCGCCAGGGTGCCATAGGTGTACTCGGCGCTCAGGGGTTGGGATGAGCTGATGTAGAA
>DATKAF010000251.1:0-10889 GCA_035498395.1 Anaerolineales bacterium | reverse complement strand
CTCCGCCCCCTCTGCACCCACCTCGGCTCCCACGCTCGCCGACTCTTGGATCGCCTCCCGCCTGGATCAGTTGGTTCGCGACGTGGAGCGCCTCTTCCAAACCTTCCAGTACGGCGAGGCCGGCCGCCAGATCTACGAATTCTTCTGGTCCGACTTTGCCGATTGGTACGTGGAAATTGCCAAGCAGCAGATGCAGAGTGAAGAGACGCGGGAGCAGACGGTTCGCATGCTGGTCAAGGTGTTGGATACATCCCTGCGCCTGCTGCACCCGTTCACTCCCTTTATTACCGAGGAGCTTTGGGGCCACCTGCGCAATGCTCTGCAAGACTCGCCGGTCGCCGACCTGGCCGCAGGCTGGTCGCCGGTACTGATCACTGCCCGCTGGCCCGAGGCCGGCGCTCCCGCTCCGGGCGAGGCTGAGAGCTCCGCGCAATTCGCATTGCTCCAGGAAATCGTTCGTTCGATCCGCAATCTGCGCGCCGAGAAGAATGTGAACCCGGCCAAGCGTCTCGTGGCGATGCTGGTCAGCGCGGATCAGGCAGACTTGCTGAAGCAGCAGTCGGCTATCATCGCTGCTCTGGCGGGCCTGGACCCGGATCAGTTATCGGTCCTCGGCGCTCTGCCGGAAAAGCCCGCAGAGAGTGCTGTGCTGGTGGTCGGTTCCGTCGAGGTCTACCTGCCTCTTTCCGGCATGGTCGATCTGGATGCGGAGCGGGCGCGCCTCTCGAAGGAACTGGCCGAGGCGCAGTCTCAGATCGACCGGCTCCAGAAGCTGCTCGGCAGCGATTTTGCGAATAAGGCCCCGGCAGCCGTGGTGGCAAAGGAGCGCGAGAAGCTCGCAGCCTATAAAGAAACTGCCGAGAAGTTGCAGTCACAGCTGAAGTAGCTCACCTACGTCATTGCGAGGAGCGGAGCCCCGCTGAAGCGGGGCAAGCGACGAAGCAATCTCTTCTTGGCGTAGCGACGCAGTTTGAGACTGCTATTGCTCTTATTGGTACCGAAGGAGGCATCCATGGAGACCACACTGCGCAACACGGCCTGCACCGTGCGCCGCGCCGAGCCGGGTGACTACGAGGCCATAACCCGCCTCTTCTCCGGGCCCAAGGTCGTAAGGGGCACTCTTCAGCTCCCGTTTCCCTTCGCCGAGGCCTGGCGTAAGCGCCTCGCGGAACCCGCGGACGGATATTACGGCCTGGTTGCCTGTGTGCTGGGCGAGCTTGTCGGCGAATTGGGATTGATCACGTTCCCGAACGCGCCGCGCCGGCGTCATGCTGCCCGGCTCGGCATGGCTGTGCGCGATGACTGGCAGGGCAAAGGTATTGGCAGCGCGCTGATGCAGGCTGCCGTTGATTTGGCCGACAAGTGGTTGAATATCACACGCCTGGAGTTGGAGGTCTTTACAGACAATGAGCCGGCAGTCCGGCTCTATAAGAAATTCGGCTTTGTCATTGAGGGTACAGCCGTCCAGTTCGCCTTCCGCGATGGGCAATTCGTCGATGTGTACACGATGGCCCGCTTGCGAAACAGCGTCTGAAGATTCATACCCCCCGGGCGTTCGGTCAGCAAATCGTGCTCATTTTCCGCTATTTTGGGCTGGAAAATGAGCACGATGTTTTATGACAAACCTGCGCAAAGTACTGGATATTCGTCATTTGACGGGCTGCACAGGATGCATTAATTTAGATGGGACATTTCACTAAGGAGCAGCTTGCCATGACAATGAAAATCACTGAAGAGTGCATCGCCTGCGGTGCGTGCATTCCCGAGTGCCCCACCGAATCCATCAGCGAGGGCGACGGCGTTCTCTATGTGGTCGATCAGTCGACCTGTGTTGAGTGCGAGGGCCACTATGACTCGCCGCAGTGCGTCACCGTTTGCCCGGTCGAGTGCATCATCAAGGCTGAGTAGCGCGCCGCGATCACAGCCTGACATCCTAAAAGAGGGAAAGCCAGAAGGCCCGCCGGGAGATTCGTCGATTCCCATGGTTCCGGCGGGTCGTTTTGTGTGAAAAGCTGCCTGTCGCGCGTGACGGGCAGGCTCGCCACAGAGAAACCTTACCTCCACGCCGCCAGTTCGCTTTGCCGTGCTGGCGGTTCTTGTTTCTCCTCGAAGATTCTTTCACAATCAAAAGAAGGCTCCCCGGGGGAAGATAACGTATAATCGGGCAACGTGTTTTTAATTTAGCGGTATCACAAGGATCGTCTGTCATACGGATCGACTTCGTTATAGGTAGGAGAGCATGCCCAACTCCGATCGTTCCTATCAAGGCAAATTAGCGCTGGTTGCGGGCGGCTCCATGGGTCTGGGACTGGCCCTTGCGCGCCAGCTCGCCGAAGATGGAGCCACGGTTTGGATTCTTGCGCGTCACCCCGAGCCGTTGCAGGCCGCTTGCGGAAGTCTCGCCGCCTCCAAAGGTCAGCGGCATGGGATGTATTCTGCGGACGTCACCAGCCTGGATCAGGTGCAGGCCGCCGTAGAGTACATCAAGCGTCAAGTGGGTGTGCCGGACCTCTTGATCAACTGCGCCGGCGCCGCGCATCCCGGGTATGTCGAGGAGACCCCGCTGGATGTGTTCCACGGCATGATGGACCTGAACTACTTCGGCACAGCCTATATGGTGAAGAGCTGGCTGCCCGATATGTTAAAGCGAGGCAGCGGGCATATCGTAAATGTTTCTTCCATGGCCGGTTTCCTGGGGGCGTTTGGCTACTCCGCCTATGGCGCAGCCAAGTATGCGGTCAGAGGCTTCTCGGACGTCCTGCGACTGGAGCTAAAGCCTCTCGGGATCCGCGTGTCGGTCGTCTTCCCTCCGGACATGGATACCCCGGGCCTTGCCAACGAGAACAAGACCAAGCCATTCGAGACCTTCGCGGCGGGCAGTACCAAAGCCCTCAAGCCGGAGGATGTGGCGCAGTCCACCTTGCGCGATCTTAAGCGCGGCCGCTACATCATCCTGCCTGGCTCCGAGCCCCGGCTGCTGTATCACGCCATGCTTCTCATCGGCAATGGCGTCTATCCAATCATGGATAGGCTGGTCGCGGATGCCAGGAAGAAGAAGCAGAAGGCCCAGGCTGCGAGGAACGATGGACATATTTGAGAAGTGTTACGGTTATACCGAAGCCAGGGAAGCCATTGCGAACGGCTCGTATCCGTACTTCATCGCCATGAGCGAGAGTGAGGGCACGGAGGCCGTCTTCCAGGGGCACCGCCTCATCATGTGCGGCTCGAACAACTACCTCGGGCTGACCACCGATCCGCGTGTCCATCAGGCGGCCATCGACGCCGTCGAGCGCTTCGGCACCTCGTGCACCGGCTCTCGCTTTCTGAACGGGACGCTCGAGCTGCACGAGCGGCTTGAGCATGAGCTCGCTGCATGGGTCGGGAAGGAAGCCGCGCTGGTCTTCTCGACCGGCATGCAGACCAACCTCGGGGTCATCAGCGCCCTTGTCATGCGGGGTGATGTGGTGCTCCTGGATAAGGACGATCATGCCAGTCTCGTGGATGGGGCGCGGCTTGCCTGGGGTGAGACGAAGCGCTTCCGTCACAACGACATGGCCGATCTGGAGCACAAGCTCGCCAGTATTTCGCCGGACAAGGGCAAGCTGGTCGTCGTGGATGGGCTCTATAGTATGGGCGGCGATCTGGCGCCCCTCTCCGAAATTGCAGCTATTTGCCGCAAGCATGGCGCCCGCCTGATGGTCGACGATGCCCACGGGTTGGGCGTCCTGGGCGGCGGCCGCGGCACTGCCGCGCACCTCGGTGTCACGGATCAGGTCGACCTCATCATGTCCACGTTCAGCAAGTCTTTCGCATCTCTCGGCGGTTTCATCGCCGGGGACGAGCAGGTGATCCATTACATCAAGCATCACGCCCGCGCCCTCATCTTCAGCGCCAGCATTCCCGCGGCCAACGCTGCCGCCGCTCTGGCTGCCCTGCAGATCATGCGCGAGGAGCCGCAGCGGGTCGAGCGGCTGACCGCCATCGGCGAGCGCATGCGCCGTGAGCTCCGGGCGATGGGTTTCAACATCGGCAACTCTGTCTCGCCCATCATCCCGATCGTGATCGGGGATAAGCCGCGTACCCTCATGGCGTGGCGGGCCCTCTTCGACGCCGGCGTGTTCGTGAACCCGATCCTTTCCCCCGCGGTCCCGGCCGGCATGGACCTGCTCCGCACCAGCTATATGGCCACCCATACCGACGATCAGATCGATCGTGTCTTGACCATTTACTGCGAGGTCGGCAAGGCTCTCGGCCTGATATAGCGCCGAATAACCTGCGTATTTCAATAAGGTAGAAAAAACAGCGCCGGCTCCGAACCGGCGCTGTTGATTCCCTGGCTGCCCCCTGCCGCGTGCCTGCTGCCCTACTTGCGCCTGCGGAGCACCGCATCGACGACCGTGATTTCTCCGTCGCGGTTGAATGTATGCGTTGCGCGATATCGGCTGCCGAGCGGCGTGAAGCCCTTTACGGGCTCTTCGGCGTATTCCGTTTCGCTCAGTGCCGTAATGCGGCTGAATTTCAAGGCATAGCCGTATCGTGAAGATGAATCCTGCGAGGGACGGATCAGGCTTCCATCCACCTGGAAGATGCGCCCGCCCGGGCGCGCCGAACTGATGTCTTTCACGATCGGGTTGCGGGGGTGCGGTGTCCAATTTCCAGCCAGGAGATCACCCGCCGTATAGTAAAGATGAAGAGCGTCCAAGCTGGAGCCGCCCGGCTCCTTCACGTTGGCGAAGAGCCACCATTTCCCCTCGTGCCGCAGCAGGGTCGCATCCACCGCGTAGATATCCGTAAGGAGGTTCCCGGCAAACTCCCACCGGTCTGGAAAATGTGTGCAGCGATAGAGCTCGATGGTGCGGTTGCCTGCCGTCTCAGGCACCATGCACAGCTCGGTGCCATGCTCGAAGACGAACGGATACGACAGATGATAGGGCCGTTCCAGCACCACTTGCTGAGACAGCAGGCTGCCGTCGCCGCCCAGCGTCAGGCATACGATCCGCCCACGTCCCGTGGCGTAGAGCTTCTCCTCGATAAAGAGGTAGTAGCACTCGCCCTTGTGGAGGATGAACGGATCGCCCCAGTAGCGGTCCTTCGGCGGGATCAGCGGCTGGAAGCCATTCCAATCCAATGATCGGTAGTCGAGGTTCTTCCCCGTCAAAATGATCCACTGGTCGATGAAGATCCACGAGGCGATTGTCTTATCGATCCTGCGGCTCACGCGGCGCACGAGAGCTGCGGCGCTCACGGGACCGCATCCAGCGTGCTTTCCCCGTCTGTCAGCACGTACAGGCTGCGCGGCGTGTCATGCCCCCGGTCGTACACAAAGTCCGTGACGATATAGCCCCTGGCGAAAGCCGTCTCGAAGAATTCCCTGGAGAAATAACGCCAGTCGCGCGCCAGCGAAAAATCTGCTGCCTTCAACGCCATGAAATCGGCGGGGATTTCCCCGGTGATCAACTGGGTATCCAGCGCCGGCACATGCTCGGGGGGCCGCGGCAGCCCATCCTCCCCGGAATGCATCGTGTAGAGGGGGTGCACGCCCACGCGCGTCAGGTGGCTCAGTTTCAGCGTCGGGCGCGGCCGCTTTCCCAACCGGCGGTTTACGCGATGCGTGTTCAGCCACCAGTCCACCTGGAAGCGGTCGGATGGCAGGCCGGCGTTCAGCCCATCGCGCATCTCCCCATACTCCGACCGCCGGTAGGTGGAGCAGACTGCCCCGAGCCGCGCAATGTTGAGATAGGCGTTCCGGCTGAGCAGCGGGTCATAGGTCCACGTGATGTGGTCCAGGTCCTGGTGGCGCACCATCTGCCACTGGGCGCGCTTTAGCGCAAAGCCGACGCCGCTGTCCCGGTGGTCGGGATGGACGCCTGCCATGTGCGAGCAATGCTTGGGACGCGGCCCATCCGCCGTGGATTCCAGGCCGGGGAATCCGAAGACGAAGCCCACCAGCCGCTCCTCCACGAATGCGCCCAGCACGAGCCCTCCGTTGTGGACGACAGTGATCAGCAGGTGAGCAGGCACCACGTCCGTCTCGCTACCCGGCCAGACATCCCGCTGCAGGGCCTCCACCGCGGACATCTCTTCGGGCGTCTCCAGGACGCGTATGTTCCACTCTTTCATGGTCTAAGGCCGGAATATCCGCATGGCTTCGAGGAGGCGGCGGGTTCCTTGCGATGTCTGCGCGGAGATCTTATTCCACGCCGCGCCGTACCACGGGCTTCGCTTCAGGTAATCCAGGCGGTAGCTGAAGCGCGCCGGCATCAGGCCGAAGATGCGGGGCAGGTTATCGACCGGGCACGTGCGGTTGATGGAGATGTAGTCCAGCCAGAAGGAGGAGGCAGGATAGTTCGGGATGAAGGATTCCAGGGTCACGATCAGGGCGCGAAGGAACACGGGGTGTATCTCGAACAGGATGCGCGGCGTGTGCGTGACCTGCATGAGGATCTCGACGATCTGCCGCATCGTGAAGTATTCGCTGCCGCCGATCTCGTAGGTGTGGTTGACGGTGGCCTCGTTGTCGAGCGACCACAGCAACACCGTGACGAGGTCCTCGACCCATAACGGCTGGATGACCGCGCGGGTGCTGCTTGGCAGCGGAAAGAACACGGGCGCCATCTGCAGCAGCCGGGAGAGGTTGGTTGTGAAGTGGTCTTCCGGCCCGAAGACGATGGACGTGCGGAAGATCGTATGCGGCACGCCTGAGCGGCGGATATGCTCTTCGGCGATCCCCTTGGCCTTGAATACCGGAAAGCCCGAGGATCGGCCCGCGCCGATGTGGCTCACCGTAATGAAGCGCTTGATCCCGACATCGGCCGCCACGCGGGCCAGATTCTCGGTACCCTGCATGTCCACGGTCAGCAGGTTGGCATTGCGCCCCTGCGACTCGGCTCCGGCGAGGTGGAAGATGACGTCGATATCTTTAAGCGCGGCTCGGATCGAGCGCTCATCCGAGAGGCTGACCACGGCAGCTTCGACGGGTAGCCCCTTGGGCAGGCGAGGGGATCGCCGGGATGGGCGGATCAGCACGCGAACTTCGCGGCCGGCCTCGAACAACTGGCGGACCAGCGCCCGCCCGATGAAGCCGGTCGCTCCAGTGACTAGGATCATGGCCTACAGCGTACAGCCCGGGCATCCCTCCATCCGTTGGAAACATGCCAGGGCGCGAAAGTCAACGGGATGCCGCCATTGGAAAACACGCGGTAGATTATAGCAGAGGCGGGAGAATGCTCTTTTTGCGCCCAAAAACCACGGTGCGCCATCCTCATCTGGATATCGACGATTTCTAAACAAGTTCTACATATCCGGTTGGTATTCTATTCCTGGAAGCCAGCCCGACCGAAACACCGGACGGGATGGAATACTGCAATACCGGGACGGCGATACGCACATCGGGCGGGCGAATCGTCCGTGAGTATAATGACATTATCGGGTTCGAATCCCGCGGGAGCAAGGCGGATGCCAAAGACCATCCTCGTCGTCGACGATAAAGCGAACGTGCGCACATTGGTGCGCGACTACCTGACGGAGCAGGGCTTCCACGTCAGCGTGGCGGATAACGGGCAGAACGCCCTGTATGCCGCGCGGCACGACAAGCCCGACCTGATCCTGCTGGACATCATGATGCCCGAGATGGATGGCTATGAGTTCATCCGGGCCTATCGCCGGGAAAGCGAGACGCCCATCATCCTGCTGACCGCCCGGTTGGAGGAATCCGACAAGGTGATCGGGCTGGAGCTCGGGGCGGATGACTACATTACCAAGCCATTCGGCATGCGCGAGCTGGCGGCGCGCATCAACACGGTCTTGCGGCGGGCAGGCAAGACACACACCCCAAGCACGGTACTGCGTGCAGCGGATATCGTGCTGGACCATGAAACGCATGCCGTCACGGTGAGCGATAAGGACGTGCGGCTCACCCCCTCGGAGTTCGACCTGCTGGCGATCCTGATGGCAGCGCCCGGCCGTGTGTACACGCGTATGGAATTGCTGGACGCGCTCCAGGGCACGAGCTTCGAGGGCATCGCCCGCACCATCGACCAGCATATCCGCAACCTGCGCCTCAAGATCGAGGCTGATCCCTCGGAGCCGCGCTACATCGAGACGGTCTTTGGCGTGGGCTACCGGTTCGCCGGAAAATAACATGACGCGCTCGATCACCCTGCGGCTCATCCTTGCTTTCCTAATGGTTGGCATCATGGTCGTGGCGCTTGCCGCGGGGATCACGTACTGGCTTACCGTGCGTGAGTTCCGGCAGCTCACGTACGACCAGGCGCGGGACCGGTTCGTCACCGACGTGACCTATTACTATCAGTCTCACGGCTCGTGGGACGGGGTGCTCCAATACTATCAGCAGCGCAGCGCGGTCCGCTCGCCATTCGACTCGGGGCCGAGGCCGCCGGGTGGAGGCGGAGGCGCACCTCAGCCGCAGACGGTGTTCTTTGCGCTGGCGGACCAGGACGGGAGAGTCCTCATCCCCGCGGACGATCTCAGGCTGGGGCAGGCGGCGCCGGCAGAAGCCCTGGCCCAGGGGACGGCCGTCATGGCGAACGACCAGCGGGTGGGTACCGTGCTGGTGGTCGGGAACGCTCCCCCGCTGGGGCCGTTGGAGACGCGCTACCTGGACCGCACGAACGTCGGGCTGCTGGTGGCGGCGCTGGGGGCCTCGGCGGTCGCGCTGCTGCTCGGGATCGTGCTGGCGCGGGCGCTGACTCGGCCGATCCGGGAGCTGACCACCGCCATCCGCCGCATGGCAGCCGGAGACCTCAAGCAGACCGTGGAAGTGCATTCGAGGGACGAGCTGGGCGAGCTGGCCGCGGCGTTCAACCAGATGAGCGCGCAACTGGACCGGCTGCTGACGGCGCGCCGCCAGATGACGGCCGACATCGCGCACGACCTTCGCAACCCGCTGACGGTGATCGGCGGCTACGTGGAGTCCATGCGGGACGGGGTGCTCAAGCCAACGCCCGAGCGGCTGGACGCGATGCAGGCCGAGGTGCAGCACTTGCAGCGGCTGGTGGATGACCTGCGGCTCCTCTCGCAGGCAGATGCGGGCGAGCTGACGCTGAGCCGTGAACTGGTGGCTGTGGCTGCCTTGCTGGAGCGGGCTGCTCTATCCTACCGGCCCCTGGCGGAGAAGCAGGGCATCCGTCTCGAGATAAAGACAGAGCCGAATCTTCCGGAAATCGAGGCGGACCCGGACCGGCTGGTGCGGCTGCTCGGCAACCTGCTCAGCAATTCGCTGCGCTACACTCCCGACGGGGGCGAGATCGCGCTCAACGGAGGTATGCAAGGGGCGCAGCACATCCGAATCTCTGTCTCAGACAACGGAAAAGGCATCGAGCCCGAGGCGCTGCCGTACGTGTTCGACCGGCTGTATCGCTCGGACCCCGCGCGCAGCCGCAGCGAGGAGTCTGGGCTGGGGCTGGCGATCGCGAAATCCATCGCGGAAGCGCACGGGGGAACGATCCGCGCAGAGAGCACACCGGGCAAGGGGACAACCATGACGATCGTGCTGCCGCTCCAGAAAAGCTGACGGCGTGAGGGGGGCTTAGGCCGGAATCGCGCGCTGGAATTGAAACAATGAGGGTCAATGGAGGTCAGTTGGCAGTAACCAGTTGTCGGTTGACGGTTGTCAGTAACCAGTTACGAGTAACCAGTAACAAGTTACAAGTGACCAGTATTCGGTTAGAGGGCCGGTAATAGCCCGGTGGGTACAGGCGTTAGAGGATACGGGCGCCTTTGGATGAGGCGGCAAAGGAGTGATGATGGCAAATACCGTTCAAGACCCCGTCTGCGGCATGGATATCGAGCCGGAGACCGCGGCGGGCACATCGGAATACAAAGGGCAAACCTACTATTTCTGCTCGGCGGGCTGCAAGCGATCGTTCGATAAGGACCCCGAGAAGTATGTCGGCGCAGGAGCGCAGCGCCAGCAGAAGTAGCCAGACAACTACGAAGATCAGCCCGCCTCATTCAAGGAGGCGGGCTGTTTTGTTTTCGGATCCCGGGGTCCGCGGCGACCTTGAGGGGAGCGCATCAGCCCTGCAGCTTGGTTTCGAGGAGCCGGATGACTTGCTGTATTTCTGCTGGCGCCTCGCTTGCGCCGGATGATGTTGTTGCAGAAGAAGAGGATGTCCGCATATTACCCGGAGGGCCGCCGCCGTCCATTGGCATACCACCGGGCGGGCCGCCAGCTATGCCGCCAAGCCCGGGATCAGCCGCGGCAGCCTGGGTGTTGCTCTTCGGCGATGCGGTGGCGGACGCCGCGGACGACGCGTTCGCCTGCTTCTTATCGGTGGACATCGCCTCGATGGCTGTGATCTGGGCGGGCGTCATGTTGAGCTGGATCTCCTCCACGACCGCCGTGATCTCTTCTGGCGCCGTCGTGCTGCTGGTGGACAGTTGCTCGAGGAGCTGCCAGAGAGGCAGGAGCTTGGCGGCAGAGGCCGAATCGACGGCCTGCTCAGTACCTTCGAGCTGAACGGTCCCGGTGGCAAGCTGGAGGCCGGGCGCGAGCGCAGTTGTCGTCGTTGCGAGGCTTGTGGCTGCGCCGGCTGTCCTTGCCCAGATGGTCAACCCGGCAGCGGCGATCAGCGCCACCAGCCAGAGGGTCTGCCGGCTCCCTCCGGCTGGGCCGCGTGTTCGCGCAAGTGGTTTGGTCGTGGGGGGTGAGAACGTAGGTGTGGCAGGCATATATGCTCCTTGGCATGGAACCTGCCCGAACTGTAATATTCGCTTGTGCGGAATCTGCAATGGAGATGTATAGGAGTGATATAGATGGAAGCGGGCGGATGGAATTCCATCCGCCCGCTTTGAATCGTTCTGATAGGGTCCGAACGGGACTTGCTCCCGTTTAGAAGGATTCGTGCTCGGTGCGGGCGATGATCTCG
>DATKAF010000250.1:0-20274 GCA_035498395.1 Anaerolineales bacterium | reverse complement strand
CTTGACAAAGCTCTCGATCATGCTGGTGAACTCCATCGGGAAGATGTACTTGGTGGATGCGCCCTGACCGATGCTGCGCAGAGTATCGAAATATTGCAGCGTCATCGTCCTCTGGTCAACCAGCTTGGCGGAGGCGAAAATCTTGTCCAAGGCCAGCGCAAAGCCTTCGGCCCGGAGAGATTGGGCCTGGCGCTCGCCTTCGGCCCGCAGGATGTTCGATTGCCTCTCGCCTTCGGCCCGCAGAATGGCAGCTTGCTTTTCACCTTCTGCGATGTTGACGGCAGCAGCGCGTGTACCCTCGGATTCGGTCACGACTGCGCGGCGGATGCGCTCTGCGGTCATCTGGCGGTTCATGGCGTCCTGGACGTCACGCGGCGGGATGATCTCCCGGATTTCCACGTTGGTGACCTTGACACCCCAGCGCTCGGTGACCTCATCGAGCTTAGTACGCAGCATCGTATTGATGTTTTCGCGCTGCGAGAGGACTTCGTCCAGCGCAATGCCACCAATGACGGAACGGAGCGTCGTGGTCGCCATACCCGCCGCCGACATTTCGAAGTTGCCCACCGCTACAACACTCGCCGTCGGCTCGATCACTTTGAAGTACCACAAGAAGTCGATGGAGATCGGAGCGTTATCCTTGGTAATGGACGTCTGATGCGGCACTTCGCGAACCTGTTCCCGCAGATCGACTCTTACGGGGCGGT
Organism: Anaerolineales bacterium; assembly: GCA_035498395.1. Taxonomy (GTDB): domain Bacteria; phylum Chloroflexota; class Anaerolineae; order Anaerolineales; family Villigracilaceae; genus Fen-1038. The sequence goes on along the minus strand of DATKAF010000250.1, from coordinate 19,567 downwards.
CGATGATCGGGATGAGGAACACAATACCTGGGCCGCGCGGCGTGCTTAGGACACGTCCAAGGCGAAAAACTACCAGGCGCTGGTATTCCGGTACGATCCGGATGGCATTGATCAGGATCAGAAAGACCGCCAGTACAAGCGCGCCAACGACACACAGGGCCGTAATCGAAGCTCCACTCATGCATGACTCCTTTCAGGATGACGATCCACGAACGCCCGCTTCTTCCACGATCAGCACAAAGCCGTCGAGCCCTACGACCCGAACGGGTCGCCCGGCCGGAATCAATCTCGCACTACGCGCAGACCATAGCTCAGAGGCCACCTGCACAGACCCCTCGTCCTTTACGGAGGTCTTGGTCTCGCCCTGCTTTCCGATCAGGTTCGAAAGCTCCTGCGCCGGCTTGGTTTGCGAAACCTGCATCACCTTCCTTGCCGCTATCCAGACCAACGCCGCAAACAGGGCCGACGTGACGAATGCCAGGATGGGATTAACGGAGATCAGCCCCGTCGCAGCAGGGAAGAAGAACACAGAGCCGACCGTCATACCCGCGATCGACAGCGCCAGCCATAGGCCCCGCGTCGGCCCCCGCACGGCAAAGAAGAAAGGCACCAGGCTCGCCAGCAACAGCCCGAGGGCCCATAGGTTCACGCCCAACCGATAGATGGCGTATCCGGACAGGAGCGCCAGGAACAATGCGACCGTCTCCGGGATGCCAGTGCCGGGCACCACGATAGCGGCGAGGATGGCCGCTACGGTGAAGACAAGCAGAAGATATGCAATGTTCGGATCCAACAGCAACTCCATTGGGCCTTTCCCCTGCGCAGGGAGCCGGATTCATTATACGCCAATCGGCTTTCGGTGCAGGCAGCGCGCAACACGGCTTGCTTTCATACCCATATACGCAGGGCCAGGCCGGGAGTTTTGCCCGGTGTATAATCTAACCGATCTTTTCATCCCCTCCCTCCGCTCGTGATGCCCCTGGCGCCGGAGCACAGCGTCTCGAATTCCACCCGCAGCATGGGGAAGGCCGGGTGGGGCACAGACAGGAGCTTTCATTGAAGTTCAACAAGATCTGCATACTGGGCCTTGGCTACATCGGTCTGCCGACCGCATCCACGTTCGCCGCGCACGATGTCCGTGTGCTGGGCGTGGACGTGAACCCGCGCATCGTGAAGACCCTGCGCGGCGGTGAGGTCCATATCCATGAGCCGGGCCTGCGGGAGGCCTACCAGCGGGCCCTGGGTTCCGGCAAGCTGAATCTTTCCACGAGCCCGGCGGAGGCCGACGCGTTCATCATCGCGGTGCCGACCCCGTTCTATGAAGGCAAATACGGCGAATTCAAGGGACACAAGTACAAACTGGCCGATATGCGCGCCGTGACGTCGGCCGCCGAAGCCATCGTACCATTCCTGCGCAAGGGCAACCTCGTCGTCCTCGAGTCGACTTCTCCCCCGCGCACGACAGCCGAGCTCGTAGCGCCGATCCTCGCCAAGTCGGGCCTGGAGCCGGGCCGCGACTTCCATCTTGTGTATTCGCCGGAACGGGTGCTGCCCGGCAGGATCCTGCGCGAGCTGATCGAGAACGCCCGTGTCATTGGCGGTATTACCCCTGCCTCCGCCCGGGCGGGAGCCGAGCTGTACTCGCTCTTCGTAAAGGGTGAGATCGTCCAGACGGACGCAACGACCGCCGAGATGGTCAAGCTCATGGAGAACACATACCGCGACATCAACATTGCCATCGCCAATGAGTTTGCGCGGCTGGCAGACAATTTCGGGGTGGACGTCTGGGAGGCGATCTCGCTTGCCAACCGCCATCCGCGGGTCAAGATCCTGGAGCCGGGTCCCGGCGTGGGCGGTCACTGTATCAGCGTCGATCCATGGTTCTTCGTCGAGGCCGCGCCGGAGCTCTCATCTCTGATCTATTCCGCCCGGCGGGTCAACGATGCCCAACCGGAGTATGTGCTCCAGATCGTCAAGCGGGCGCTGTGCGGCCCTGATTTCCAGGAAGATGCCTTGAAGGGAAAGAAGATCGCTGCCCTGGGACTGGCGTACAAGCCGGATGTGGACGATCTGCGCGAGAGCCCCGCCATAGAAGTGGTGCGACTGCTGCAGGATGAAGGCGCGTTGGTCAAGGCGTGGGAGCCGTTCAAGCCGGATGCTGCCCTGCCCGGCATCGACATGGCGTCCGATCTGGACGACGCGGTCCGTGATGCCGACCTCATTATGCTGCTGGTGGCCCACAGCGAGTTCCTGGACCTGCAACCCTCGGAGCTGGCTGCGTGCGCGCGAACGCGCAGCCTCCTCGATGCGGTCAATGGTTGGAGCGCGCCGGAATGGCAGAGTGCAGGCTTCCAGGTAACGCGGCTGGGCGTTGGGAAATAATACGACAGCGCCCAGTTACATCTGCTGGCTAATTCCGAAGATCTCCATGTTCCCATGCTGAAAGTACTTTCCGTGTTCGGCACGCGGCCGGAGGCCGTGAAGATGGCCCCCGTCGTGCGGCAGTTGGCGGAGACAGCGGGCATCGAAACCCGCGTGTGCGTCACCGCCCAGCACCGCCAGATGCTCGACCAGGTACTCGGCCTGTTCGAGATCCATCCTGACTACGACCTCAACTTGATGCGCGACGACCAGGGATTGGCCGAACTGAGCGCCGCCATCTTCACAGACCTGGACCCGGTCCTCGCCGATTTCAAGCCCGATTGGGTGTTAGTGCAGGGCGATACGACCACGGTGGCAATCGCCGCCCTCCTCGCCTATTACCGGCGTATCCGCGTTGGTCACGTGGAGGCTGGTTTGCGCACCTACGATAAGTGGCAGCCCTTTCCCGAGGAAATTAACCGCCGCGTGGCGGGAGTTGCGGCCGACCTTCATTTCGCGCCCACCGAGTGGACGCGCCGGAACCTGCTGCGGGAGGGGATCGACGACAGCCTGATCGCGGTAACGGGAAACCCGGTGATCGATGCGCTACAGTATGTTGCAAAACAGCCGCAGCCGGAGTCTGTCACCGGGCTGGTCAGCCGCTTGGGCGTGAAAAGACAAGGCGCTGACAAAGCACAGCGCCTGGTGCTGATAACCGCCCATCGGCGCGAGAACTTCGGTGCGCCGCTCGAGTCGATCTGCGAGGCCCTCAGAGAGATCGCTTCCCGGGGCGACGTGGAAATCGTCTACCCCGTTCACCTAAATCCCAACGTACAAGAGCCGGTGAAGCGATTGCTTGGCAGCGTTCCCCATATCAGCCTGTTACCCCCGCTCGATTACCTGCCACTGGTACATCTAATGAAGCACGCAGAACTGATCCTGACCGATTCAGGCGGGATCCAGGAAGAGGCCCCGGCATTCGGCATACCCGTCCTCGTACTGCGCGAGGTCACCGAACGCCCCGAGGCCGTCGAAGCCGGCACGGTAAAAGTCGTTGGCACCAACGCCGGGTACATCGTCGAAGCCGCTGCCTGCCTGCTGGATGACCCGCACGCTTATGCGCAGATGGCCCACGCGGCAAACCCGTACGGCGATGGGCACGCCGCCGGGAAGATCGTTCAGGCCCTGCTCGACCACTCCAGCGCTTGACGCAGGTCGAACACAGGGCCGTCTGCACAAGCCAGGTACGTCCGTCTCCCGAGAACAACCGTACATACCCCGCAATCTGCCAGCGCGCCGCACGGCATGGGCGTGCGAATCAAGGCTTGGCCCTCGGCCTTGATTCCCATACGATGTGGCTGCAGCGTTTCCCGAAGCCCGGGCAGCATACTGCGCTCCACATCCACAGCGAGGAAATCCGTCCACTGGCTGACCTCCACCACGGCTGCAAGCGGCTGGACCTCCACCTCGGTTGGCAGACCCTCCGGGATATGATCGGCAACCAGCGTGACCGAGACTTCCTCACGGTCAACAGAGTCCAACAGCGATAGCAGTGTCCTCGCCAGGCAGCCGAATGCAACCAGGCCGAGCCTGCGGGATGACGGCGGTATGCTGAAGCCGTGCCCCAGAGGACCACGCAGAAGCAACCGCGTGCCCGGCTGCCACGTAGAGGGAATTGGTGGAGCAGCGAGGAAACCGTCGTGAGCTATCCCGCCTGCAAAAAGCACCGTCGCCAGCGGCGCATCGGAACCATCGGCGACAGCCAGCAGGTACTGCCCCGGCGCCGGAACGAGCGCCGCATCACATTGGACGCGCGCACAAAGAGCTTGATCCAACAAAAGCACCTCGCTGACCAGGCCATCGCCCTGCATGCCGCCATGCTATCACGGCTGGCAGGCTGGGGCAAGCGATTATAATAACCTCACGAATTCCTGTTCTTTGGAGGAGCATGTGAATATCGCAACCGTCCTTCGCAGCATTGCCAGCCTCGCCTGGATCGCCTTTATCGCCATCCTCGCGCTAACCTTCGTACGCGCCAGCCGCGGACAACCGGCAAAAGCATTCGTGCGCATGGCGATCTTCCTGTTCGTCGGCGCGTTCCTGTTGAGCATGGTGAGCCTTGGGCTGGTGTTCCTGCAGGCGGACCAATACGGCGTCGTCATTTCGGCTTTCCAGCCAAACGGCTACCGCTCCGAGCCTTTGAGCCCGGGACTGCATTGGATCATCCCGCTCGTCGAAAATGTGAAGCCGTACTCCATTGCACGACAAACGTACACCATGTCCTCGACACCGGGCGAGGGTCAGATCGTGGGCGACGACTCGATCGAGGCCCGGACCAAGGACGGGCAGCAGGTGTATATCGACGCATCCGTCATCTACGCCCTTGATCCGGCCAAGCTGATCCCCTTGCATATCACATGGCAGGACCGCTACCAGGACAACGTGATTCGGCCCGTGGCGCGCGCGGCCATCCGCGATGCGGTGGCACAGTACGGCGTCGAGGAGATCGTCAGCACCAAGCGTACCGAGCTCGAACAGACGATCAGCGACGAGATCAAGCAAAGCCTGGAAGCGAACAATCTGACGATGTCCAATTTCCTTCTGCGCAATATCCGGTTCAGCGACCAGTACGCGCAGGCCGTGGAACAGAAGCAGATCGCCGAGCAGCAGGCGCTGCAAGCGAAACTCGTCGTTGAGCAGAAGAAGAACGAGGCCGAGCAGGCCCGGCAGGTGGCGCAGGGCCTGGCCGACGCTGCCGTCATCGGCGCCAAAGGCGCAGCCGACGCGCGCGTGATCCAGGCACAAGCCGAGGCGCAGGCCAATGATCTGATCAACAAGTCGCTCACGCAGCAGCTTCTCCAATATCAGTACATCACCAAGCTGGCGCCCAGTGTCCAAACGATCTTCGTGCCGAGCGGGAACCAGTTCATCCTGCCCCTGCCGAGCACGACCGCCACACCGGCTCCGGCTCAATGAGGCGCGTGCCCGTCACCTTCGGTAATCGATAAGCGTTCATCGATATCTGCAAAGTGAGAGTATGAGCTCAAAATATCCGAGCGGCCGCCAGATTCGCCTGACAAGCCTGGCAGCCTGTGCGGGTTGAGCATCGAAGCTCAACGCGGAAACGCTGGCGCAGGTCCTGCGCCCCTTACAAGATGTCTTCCAGCCGTCCGACTATCCGGATCTGATGGTCGGGCTCACCAGCCCCGACGACGCAGCCGTCTGGCGGATCGATGCCTCGCGAGCTCTGGTGGTCACCACCGATTTCTTCACCCCGATCGTCGATGATGCATACGACTACGGCGCCATCGCCGCGGCCAACAGCCTTTCCGACATCTATGCCATGGGAGGCCGGCCATTCCTGGCGCTCAACATTGCCGCGCTGCCGGAGGACCTGCCGGCGGAGGTAGCATCCGAGATCCTGCGCGGCGGCGCCGAGAAAGCGCGCGAGGCCGGCGTCGTCATTGCGGGCGGGCACACGGTCAAGGATTCTGAGCCGAAATACGGCCTGGCGGCGCTCGGTTTCGCAGAGCCCGGTAAGATGTTGAGCAAGGCCGGCTTGCGGCCCGGCGATCAATTGGTGCTCACCAAGCCGCTCGGCTTTGGGCTGGTCACAACGGCTCTCAAGCGGGATCAGGCGCAGCCCGAGGACTTGCTGGAAGCGGTCGGCTGGATGAAGCGGCTGAACGACGCAGCCGGACAGCTCGCCGTCGAGTTCGGCCTGCGCGGCGGCACCGACATCACCGGCTTTGGTCTGCTGGGCCACGCCCTCGAGATGGCACGCGCCTCCGGCGTGGGCCTGGAGCTGGACTACAGCCGCATCCCATTCCTCGGCAGTGCGATCAAGTACGCCCGCCTCGGCACGTTTGCAGGCGGCCTGCTGGACAATCGTTCCTATTTCGGACCGCACGTGGAGTTTGTCCAAGGCCTGGATGAGGCCTCTCAGATGATGTTGTTCGATCCCCAGACCAGCGGCGGCTTGCTGCTCGGCGTGCCGCCGGAAAAGCGCGCCGGCTTTGTGGAACGCGCCCGGCAATTGGGGCAGCCCATCTGGGACATCGGTATCGTTAAAGGAGGCGACGCGATTCGGGTACAATAACAGCGGTAGAGAGAGGCATCCTATACAGCATCGATGACAGGTATCGGAACTGAAATCCTAATACTGGTACTTCTGCTCTTGATCAACGGTCTGTTCGTGATGTCCGAGATGGCCGTTGTTTCCTCACGGAAGGCGCGCCTCCAGCAGCAAGCCAACGAGGGAAATAGGCGGGCTGCACGCGCCCTCCAGCTTGCACAGCATCCCACGACGTTCCTATCAACTGTCCAGGTCGGCATCACGCTCATCAGCATCCTGTTGGGCGCGGTCGGCGGTCGCGCGCTGTCGGAGCCCCTGGCCGCGGCCCTGAAGCAATGGCCCGCCGTCGCTCCCTACGCGGATTCATTGGCGTTCGGCATTGTGATCGTGCTCATTACGACCCTGTCGCTGCTGGTCGGCGAGCTGATCCCGAAGCGACTGGCGCTTCACAACCCGGAGCGCATTGCCGCCGATATGGCCGGCCCGATGCTCTTCGTCGCGCGCATCTTCACCCCGCTGGTCTGGCTGCTGGGAAGGATCACCGATTTTGCGCTGAAGGTGATGGGCGTCAAGCCCAACCAGGAACCGCCCGTTACAGAAGAAGAGATCCAGTTGCTGATCGACCAGGGCACGGAAGCGGGCGTCATTGAAGAGTCCGAGCAGGACATGGTGGAGGGCATTTTCAGCCTGAGTGATTCACGTGTGTACTCGCTGATGACCCCTCGTACCGAGATCACCTGGATCGACATCAAGGATCCGCCCGATACGATCCGCAAAAAGATCACGGAAAGCCCCTACTCCCGTTTCCCGGTATGCCAGGATAGCCTGGATGTCGTGCTCGGTATCGTCAAGGCCCGCGATCTCCTCGGCGCACCGAGCCTCTCCAGCGAGAACTTCAAGCTGAAGGATAAGCTCCGCCCTGCGTTCTACATTCCGGAGACAATGCTGGCCTCGCGGGCCCTGGAGATCTTCAAGGAGAAGAACGCCGAGTTGATGCTCGTGATCGACGAGTTCGGCAGCTTGCAGGGTCTGCTGACCCTGCAAGATATCCTGGAAGAGATCGTCGGCGATATCGAAGCGGAGGCGCAGGCCACTCAACGCCAGGATGGTTCCTGGCTGCTGGATGGTCTTCTGCCGATCGACGACTTCAAGGAGATCTTTAATGTCGATAAGCTCCCGCACGAGAGCGAGTACGAGTCCCTGAGCGGCTTCGTGATGATGTCCCTCGGGCGCGTGCCACAGGCAGCCGACCACTTCGAGTGGAACGGCCTGCGCTTCGAAGTCATGGATATGGACGGGCGTCGCGTCGATAAGGTGCTCGTCACCACGCTTCCATCCCGAGCGCAAGCTCAAGCTGTAACAACAGAAAAGAAGTAACGCATCCAGGCGACCCGACCTGCTCTCCGGGTCCGGCCTGGCGTTCTGTCCGGCCCGCCGAACTACCGGCATCCATAGATCCACATTCATCTCATCCTGAGCGCTTCGCAAGCAGGCGACTATTACGGAGGCCAATGAACGAGCCAGCGTTTGCTTCACGTAGGTCGCCGGTATACGCCCGGAGCGGTATGGTGGCGGCCTCCCAGCCGCTGGCGGTCGCGGCCGGGCTGGAAATCCTCGGCAAGGGCGGCAGCGCAGCCGATGCGTCGGTAGCGGTGGCCGCGACGCTCAACGTAACGGAACCGACTTCCACCGGCATCGGCGGCGACATGTTCGCGCTGTTCTTTGACGCTCAAAGCCAGCAGGTCAACGCCCTGAACGGCTCGGGCCGCGCGCCGGCCGCGCTGACCTTGGAGAGACTCCACGCCGAGGGCCTCGATGCACTGCCTCCCTTCCATGCATACACGGTTACAGTGCCGGGCGCGTGCGCCGGCTGGTGCGACCTGATCGAAAAGCATGGCAGCCTGCCGCTGTCGGCGATCTTGTCGCCAGCGATCCGCCTCGCCGAACAGGGATTCCCGGTTACGCCGATCACCGCCCATTTTTGGGAACGCGGCGTAGAACGGCAGCTCAAGTCCGCGCCGAACGGCAGCGAGCTGACCAATGGTGGCCGCGCACCTGCCGCAGGCGAGATCTTCCGCAACCCCGGCCTCGCCCGTACGTTCCGTGCTATAGCCGAGAGCGGCAGAGCCGCTTTCTATCAGGGCGAGATCGCGGAGGCCATTGCCTCGGTGGTGCAGCAGGCCGGAGGCTGCCTGTCATTGGACGACCTCGCCAGCCATGCATCCACCTGGGAAACTCCTCTCAGCGTAACCTATCGTGACCATCGGGTGTACGAGTGTCCTCCCAACGGACAGGGGCTGGCGGCCCTGCTAGCCTTGAACATCCTCGAGGGCTACGACATGGAATCCCTCGAACCGTTGTCCGCGGAACGCCTTCATTTGGAGATCGAGGCGCTGCGGCTGGCCTTCGCCGATGCGCGCTGGTACGTCGCCGACCCGGAGTTCCACGACCTGCCGCTGGCCGAGCTGCTGTCCAAGTGGTATGCGGACGAGCGCCGCAAGCTGATCGACCCGCGCCGGGCAAAGATGGATCAGGTGCGCGGCATGCCGCTTGCATCTTCGGACACGGTGTATTTCAGTGTCATCGACGCAGCCGGAAACGCGTGCTCGTTCATCAACAGCAACTACATGGGCTTCGGCACCGGCATCGTTCCCAAAGGTTTCGGATTCACCCTGCAGAATCGCGGCCACAACTTCGACCTGGACCCGGCGCACCCCAATTCGCTGGCCCCGCGCAAGCGCCCGTATCACACCATCATACCGGCGATGGCAACCCGGGAACGGGATGGATCGTTGTTCGCCTCCTTCGGCGTGATGGGCGGCTTTATGCAGCCGCAGGGGCACATACAGGTTTTGAGCGCGCTGACGGACGACGAGCTGGACCCTCAGGCTGCCCTGGACCTCCCGCGGTTCTGCATCGAGGACGGCACAGCTGGCGGCGCGGTCGCCATGGAGGATGGTATTCCGGATGCCGTCATCGCAGAGCTCGCCGGGCGCGGACACCCCGTCTTCAAGGTGGCCGGCTGGGAGCGTGCAACATTCGGCCGCGGCCAGGTCATCCAACGTGACCCGAAGACTGGCGTGCTGACCGGCGGCAGCGATCCGCGCGCGGACGGCTGCGCCATGGGGCTGATCTAGGCCTGCGCAGCAAGGTGTAGAATCCGAGATCGGCACCCCGGTCGGCTACCAGATTCGCCGCCCCGTTCTAGGGGGGGCATACCTCGATTACCCGCATTCTTACCTTAGAAGCGGTTCAAAAGGCCGCATCCCAGTCGCAGTGAGCCCTGTTTCCAGCCTAAAATCGACAAAATTTCTCTCATTTTGTTCTGAGGTATAATCTTCGCCCGTATGAGTCCAGAACCTGTACCTCAAAAAACCCAGGTATGCCCCACTTGCGGCACGCGCCTCTCCGAGACTGCTGTGCGATGCCCGGTATGCGGGACCGATCTGAGGCCCAAAGCCAGCAAGCCGGCGTCCGCGCCGCGCCAGGCCGAGAAATCCGTCCAGGCCGCGCGCATGCCGGAGGTGACGCTCAGCTTGCCGGTGGCCCTCGGGCTCCTGGTGCTTTTTCTGGCAGTGGGCGCGACCGTCGTTTACGCCGGCCTGAGCGCCACAAAGCGCGTCATCAATCCGACAGCGGTCCCAACTCAAACCGAGACCGCTACGGCATCGGCTACTCCCACCGACACGCAACTGCCCACGCTGGCACCCAGCGCCACCGAGCAGGCACCGTTTGAGTACACGGTCGCCTCCGGAGATACCTGTGGAGGCATCGCCGTCACGTTCGGGGTCTCCGTCCAAAGCCTCATCATCCTCAACAACCTGCCGGCTTCCTGCAACAACCTGTCGGTTGGGCAGAAGCTCAAGGTTCCGTATCCCACTGCAACGCCGGCTCCGCTGCCCACCAACACCCTCCAGGCTGCCGACGCAACGCAGGCCGCCTGTGAGAAGGTCTCCTACACCGTGCAGGAGAACGATACGCTCTCCAGCATCGCGGCCAACTACGCAGTGCCTCAGGAGGCCATCAAGAACTTCAACGGCCTCGCCACCGATACGGTCTTTATCGGGCAGGCCATCTTCATCCCGCTTTGTGCCCGCGCTGCCACCCCGGGGCCCACGCCCACGCCCACCATCCCTCCGCCCTACCCGGCCGCGAACTTGTTGCTGCCCAGCGACGGCGCCGCGTTCACGCTTGCCAACGACGTGGTGACACTCCAGTGGGCCTCCATCGGCACGCTGCGAGAGAACGAGGCCTACCAGGTCGTCGTCGAAGATGTGACCGCCGGACAGGCGCGCCGTATCGTCGACCACGTGACCGATACGAAGTACATCGTCCCAGCCACGTTCCGGCCCAAGGATAACCTGGCCCACGTGATGCGTTGGTGGGTGCAGCCTGTGCGGCAAAATGGCAGCGACGAGCAGGGCCAGCCCATCTGGGACAATGCCGGCGCGACCAGCGAGAAGCGGGACTTCACCTGGGTTGGCGCCGCGGTGGAGACGACACCCACACCCTAGCGCTGCATCGTTGCGCCCTTGCAGTACGCGGATATTCTCAGGATGCGTCTGTTCGACAGACGCATCCTGCGTTTTATGGTCGGTTCAATGCTTCACTTGATTTTCTTCCCTGAAAGTCCTATACTTCGCTTATTCAGACGATTATTGTCCTATTCAAGTTGACCTGCCCTTCCACGCGGCAGGGAAAGCACGGCGCAAGCCCCTCCTACACTGCTGCCATCGTGTCCTCGTAACTGGCGAAATGGCGGATCGGAAGTCCAAGAGCAAACCGCTCACCGCAGGAGAGAATCTCGACCTGACCTCGGAAGAACAGAAGGGGTTGCAGGATTATTGGACCGTGTACGAGGCCCATCGGACCGAAGTGAGGGACGAGCTGTTCAGGAGCATGCTCCGGCGGCCCGAACTGGAGGCAAGCCTTCATGCCGAGGCTTCACTCCAATCGACCAAAGAGCAGCGTGCCTTCATAGACGTGCAACGGCGCGCCATATTTGATGGACAATGGGGGCCTTACCTGGAGTCCCTGAAGGTGCAAGGCCGTCACTATGCCCGCGCCGGTCTTAGTTTTCACGCCTGGTTCGAGATCGTTAGTTCCTTCCGCAGGCTGATGCAGCCTCACTTGCTGGAAGCCTATGGCGGCGCGCCGGAACGGATGCTATCTGCGCTCGAGGGCGTTGACAAGTTCCTTGAGATCACGCTTGGCGCCATCGGTGACAGCTACTTGCAATTCAAGCAGGAGCTCATCCACGAGCTGGAAGCCGCCATCCGGGATCCCCATGAGCAGCAGCGCGCCGAAGCCAGGTTCCGGGGTCTGCTCGAAGCCGCGCCGGATGCCATGGTGGTCGTGAATCGCCAGGGCGCGATGGAGATCGTGAACTCGCAGACGGAGAAGCTGTTTGGATATGAGCGTTCCGAGCTGCTGGGCAAACCGGTGGAACTGCTGATCCCCGAGCGGTTCAAGGAAAGCCACCCCGCGTACCGCGCCGATTACGTCTTGCAACCCGTTGCGCGCCCCATGGGTACAGGCCTGGAGCTGTACGGTCGCCGCCGCGACGGAACCGAATTCCCGGTGGAGATCAGCCTGAGCCCGCTGGAGACGGAGGAGGGGCCGCTCGTCACCGCAGCCATACGCGACGTGACCGACCGCATGCAGAGCGAGCACGAGGTCCAGGAGCTGAATGCGGCGCTGCAGCGCCGCGCCACCGAGCTGGAAGTTGCCAACCGGGAATTGGAGGCCTTCAGTTACTCGGTCTCCCATGACCTGCGCGCTCCCCTCCGTACCATCGATGGCTTCAGTCAGGCCCTGCTGGAAGACTACCACGAGCAGCTACCGGAGGATGCGCAGAACTTCCTGGAGCGCGTGCGCAACGCGGCTCAGCGCATGGCCAAGCTGATCGATGACCTGCTCGAGCTTTCGCGCATTTCGCGGCTGCCGGTGGAGCGCCAGCCGATCGACGTCACCGCCCTGGCGAAAAGCATTGCTGAGGAGTTGCGCCAGGCTGAGCCGGCCCGCAACGTGAATTTCGAGATCGCGCCACACCTGAAGGCGCATGGTGACGCGCAGTTGCTGCGCATTGCCATGCAGAACCTTATGAACAACGCCTGGAAGTTCACCTCGAAGGTGCAGGATGCCACCATCGAGGTGGGATACAACGGCGGGAAGGCATCACAAGTGTTCTTTGTGCGCGACAACGGCGCCGGCTTCGACATGGCTTATGCCGGCAAACTCTTCGGCGCATTTCAGCGCCTGCATGCGGTCTCTGAATTCCCCGGGACCGGTATTGGCCTGGCTACCGTCCAGCGCATCGTCGTCAAGCACGGGGGGCGCATTTGGGCCGAGAGTACCCTGGATCAGGGGGCAACCTTCTACTTTACACTTCAGCCGGAGGAGGCTCCATGGAGGAGAAACTGATCCTGTTGGTGGAGGATAACCCGGACGATCAGGCGCTGACCCTGCGGGCTCTCAAGAAGAACAACATCCGAAACCGCGTCGTTATCAGGCAAGATGGGGCTGAGGCGCTGGACTTTCTGTTCCAGCAGGGCGCAGATGCCGCCCGGGATGCTGCGGACATGCCGCAAGTCATACTCTTGGATCTGAAGCTGCCCAAGATCGACGGGCTGGAGGTGCTGCGCCGCATCCGTTCCGACGAGCGCACCCGGCTGCTGCCTGTCGTGATCCTCACCTCCTCAAAGGAAGAGCAGGACATGATCCGCGGCTATGGATACGGGGCCAACTCGTATGTCCGCAAGCCCATCGATTTCAATCAGTTCGTCGAGGCGGTGAACCAACTGGGACTGTATTGGCTGGTGCTGAACGAGCCCCCGCCTGTCTGAGAGGTCGGGAATGCCGGTTCCGCTGCACGTATTGATCATCGAAGACTCGGCCGACGATGCCCAATTGATGGTGCGTACGATCGAACGTGGCGGTTACGACGTGCAACACCAACGGGTGGAAACGCAGGCCGATCTGCAGGAGGCTCTCGCACATCACGAATGGGACCTGATCCTGTGCGACTACACGCTGCCCGGCTTTGACGCCATCGCCGCTCTCGAGACGGTCAAGGGGAGCGGAAAAGACGTGCCATTCATCATCGTTTCCGGCTCCATCGGGGAGGAAATGGCCATCGCCGCCTTGCGCAGCGGCGCGCATGATTTCATGCTCAAGGGCAACCTGGCGCGGCTGCTCCCGGCCATCCGGCGCGAGCGGAACGAAGCGGCAACGCGCCGCGAGCGCGGGCAGGCCGAGCAGCAGGTGCGCAAGACGGTGAAATTCCTCGATACTCTCATCGATACCGCCAACGTCATCTACGTGCAGTTGGATTTGCAAGGGAGAGTCGTCAAGGTGAATTCCGCGGCAGAGGAGATCACCGGGTACTCGCGGGCCGAGCTGGAGGGCCACAGTTGGGCGCAGAAGGTGCTGCCTCGTGACCGGTACCCGCAGCCGTGGAGGGAGTTCGACCGCATCACGCGGGGCGGCCAGAAGCCCGGGACGTTCGAGAATCCGATCCTCCGGAAGGATGGCGAGGAGCGCTACATCCTCTGGAAGCACAACGTGGTCCGTGAAGACGACCGTATGGTGGGCGTCATCTCGTTCGGTGTTGACATCACCGATCGCAAGCGGGCAGAGGCGGCTTTGCGCGAGGCGGAGGCGCGCTATCGCTTGCTGGTCGAGCACATGCCCGCCATTACCTACGTGATCGCTCCAACGCCTCCGTACCAGACGCTGTACATCAGCCCGCACGTGGAACAACTGCTTGGCTTTCATCCGGATGAATGGTACGCCGATCCCGACTTGTGGCAGGAGCGCCTTCACCCCGATGACCGGCAGCGCGTCCTGGAGGAAGACCGGCTCAGCCGCGCCGAGAAACGCGCCTTCGTGGCAGAGTATCGCATCCTGGCGCGCGACGGCAGGGTGGTCTGGCTGCACGACGAGACGCACCATATTGCCGAACCCGGGCTCCCGCCATTCTCCCAGGGGATCGAATTCGATATCTCGCAGCGGATGCAAGCCGAACACGCCCTCCGGGATGCCGAGGCCAGCTACCGCAGCCTCGTCGAACAGCTACCGATGGTAGTCTACGTGAATCCGGCAGGCGATGCAGGACACACCGTCTATGTGAGCCCGCAGGTCGAGGCCGTATTCGGATACACGCCCCGCGAATGGCTTGCCGACCCGTCGTTCTGGCTGACAACCGTGCACCCGGACGACCGTGCCCGGGTCCTCGCCGAGGTGGAGCGAGTGAACGCCAGCGGCACGCCGTTCGACATGGAATACCGCATGCTCGCGCGCGATGGCCGCCTGCTTTGGATCCGCGATCAGGGAGTGCGCGTCAACGACACCCTGGGACACCCGTTCCGCTGGCAGGGCCTGATGATCGATGTCACCGATGCCCGGCGGCGGGAGCGGGAATGGGAAGCGGTAGCCCGGCTCAGCAACGCCCTGCGCGAGACACCCACGGTCCGCGACATCCTGCCGCGCCTGCTCGATGAGACCCTGGACTTCATGGATGCGGGCCAGGGCAGTATCTGGCTCCGTGATGCGGCCACGAACGAAGTGCGCCTGGCAGTCCAGCGCAACTGGGGCGAAGGAGAGATCAACCCCTACGCGCCTGACTCGAGCATCCCGCAGATCGTCATCGAAACCGGGCAGTCCATTCTCGCTCCGGAACAACCGGCGGAGGCTTCGTCCGGCAGAGGCGCAGCCTGCGTCCCTCTGGCAGCAGCAGGCCTCACGCTCGGCGCGCTCTGCGTCGATATCCCCGCGCAGCACGACGTTGCAGGCGATGAAGCGCGCGTGCTGGCGGCGCTGGCCGACCTGGGCGCCTATGCAATCCATCGCGCCCAGCTTTTCGATGAGACCGCCAGGCATCTTGACCGGCTCGCCGCCCTTCGCTCGATCGACATCGCCATCAGCAGCAGCTTCGACCTCAAGATGATCCTGAATGTGGTGGTGGATAAGGCGATCACCGAACTGCAGGTGGATGCCGCCGATATCCAGCTGCTGAAGCCTGACGCTCTGGTACTGGAATTCGCAGCCGGCAAAGGGTTCTGGACCCACAATATGGAGAGCGACTTGCTGGCGGTCGGGGACGGCTTGCCGGGCAGGGCCGTATTGGAGCGCAACATCCTGCATATTGAAGATCTGGGTTCCGCCGGGCAGGATTTTGTCCGCCCGTACTTGACCGCGGAAGAGGGCTTTGTCGCGTACTACGGCATCCCGCTGGTGGCGAAGGGGAAAGTCAAGGGCATTCTTGAGCTGTTCCACCGTTCGCCGCTGGCGCGCGACGGCGAGTGGATGCAGTTCCTGGAAGCATTGGCCGGGCAGACCGCCATTGCCATCGACAGCTCGTCCACCTTCCAGGATCTGCAGCGCTCCAACATGGAGCTGGCGATGGCCTACGATGCCACCATCGAAGGCTGGTCACGGGCATTGGACTTGCGGGACCGCGAGACCGAGGGCCATACGCAGCGCGTCACCTCTGCCGCGATCAAGCTGGCCCACGCCATGGGCATGAGCGATGAGGCGCTGCTGCACCTGCGGCGCGGAGCCCTCCTGCACGACATTGGCAAGATGGGCGTGCCCGACAGTGTCCTGCTCAAGCCAGGTGCCCTGACGGACGCCGAGAGCCTCATCATGCATCAGCACCCGAAGCTGGCATATGAGATGCTGGCGCCCATCGAATACCTCAAGCCCGCCCTGGATATCCCCTATGCTCATCACGAGAGGTGGGATGGCAGCGGCTATCCGCGCGGCCTCAAGGGAACCGAGATCCCCTTGGCGGCCCGCATCTTCGCCGTGGTGGATGTGTGGGACGCGCTGAGCAATGACCGCCCCTACCGGCCCGCCTGGCGAAGGGAGGATGTCGTGAGCTATTTACGCGAGCAGAGCGGCAGGCAGTTCGACCCCGCCGTGGTGAGCGCCTTCATCGACCTGCTCAAGCTGGAGGAGTTGGACACACCGCCCGGATACCGCCCTTGACGGGGGGGATATAATTCAGCGCGGCACAAGAGGAGAATGTATGGCGCATCCGTTGGTGGATCAGTTCCGTTTCACGCGGCACGAATGGCTCCGGGGGCTTCAGGATATCTCGGAGGCCGATGGCTCCCGCCACTTTGGCCGGATGAACTGCATCAGTTGGACGGTCGGGCATTTGGCATGGCAGGAGCACCGTTACTTCCTGGAACGGGCGCAGGGCAGGACGTTGTTCCCGCAGTTGAACATCACGTATGCATATGGCGCGCCCATGAGCACGCCCTCGTTTCAGGAGATGCTGCATCTCTGGCAGACCGTCACTGCGGCCGTCGATCCGTTCCTCGATGGTCTGGGTACCGCTGACCTGCTCACGGACCTTCTGCGCGACGGTCAGTCAGTCGGGCAAAGCGTCGGCTCCGCGCTGCGCCGGACGACCTATCATTACTGGTATCATACCGGGGAGATCCAGGCCATCCGCCAGATGCTCGAACACGAGGGGCTGCCCGAATACGTCGGCGACATCGAGGACGAAGCCCCGTACCGTCCTGAATAGCGTCACATCGCTTGCAGTTTCTCCTGGAAGGACAAAATGATCGACATCCCCTCCGAGCTGCGCCCACAGGTGGAGCGCCGCCTGAGCGCCGAGTACTTCGCATGGCTGACCACCGTTGGCAAAGACCTCACGCCGCAGCCGCGGCCTATCTGGTTCGTCTGGGACGACGGCACATTCCTGATCTACAGCCAGCCGAAGGCTCATAAGGTGCGCCACATCCGGCAACACCCGCGGGTCGCCGTGCACTTCAACGCGGATGCGACCGGCGACAACCAGATCCTGGTCTTCCTCGGGGATGCCCGCATCGACCCGGACGCGCCGCCTGCCCATCAGATGCCCGCCTACCTCGAGAAGTACAGGGATGGCATTCGGGGTCTCAACATGACGCCGGAGGAAATGGCCCGCGACTACGCGGTAGCGATCCGCGTGTCGGTCACATCCGTGCGCGGCTGGTGATCTGCTCATGCCCGATGCTCTGCAGATCGGGGACCGGGTAAGGATCTACTTGGATTCAGAGTACTGGAAGAGTGAGGGCTGGTTCGAAGGGACGGTTGCTCGCATCGACCCGTATTCGGAACACCGCAGCTTCTATTGGGTGCAATTGGATATCGAAGTGCAGGCGGCGCGCGGCGGCAGGACCAGCCTCGTCTCCGTCCTGAACCCGGCAAGGATCGTCAAGGCCTGACCATGGATCCCCTCGCTCAACGCCGCAAGGCGGTTCTGTTCCTGATATTCGCCGCCGTGCTGTGGAGCACGGGCGGAGTGATGATCAAAGCCATTAGCTGGCAGCCGATCTCCATCCTGGCAGGTCGCAGCATCTTTTCCAGCATCGTGTTCCTGATCTACCTGCGGCGTTTCCCCACGCACTTCACGCCGTGGAAGATCACCGCCTCCGTCGCCCATATCCTGACGGCTTTCCTGTTCATTACGGCTACCAAGCTCACCACGGCTGCAAACGCCATCTTCCTTCAGTACACGGCGCCCATTTACATCGTGCTGCTGGGCATCTGGTTCCTGCACGAGAGACCCTCGCGCAATGACTGGATCTCCATGGCGATCATCTTCACCGGCATGCTGCTCTTCTTTGGAGAAAAGCTCAGTACCACCGGTTTCTATGGGAACATTGTCGCGATCTTGAGCGGCGTCACGCTGGCAGTGATGAATGTTTCCCTCCGCGCCCAGAAGGATGGCAGCCCGGCCGAGAGCATACTGATCGCCCATGTGTTCACCGCGGTCGTCGGTTTCCCCTACGTGCTGAAAGAGACGTGGACGATCAACAACTGGCTGATCATCCTGTATCTCGGCATCTTCCAGATCGGCCTGTCGTTCATCTTTTTTACCAGCGCCATCAAGCACGTGCCCGCCATCGAGGCTACGCTCATCAGCACGCTCGAGCCGGTGCTGAACCCCGTATGGGTCTTCCTTTTCCTCGGCGAAGAGCCGGGCCGCCTGGCATTGCTCGGAGGCGTGATCGTCCTGGCGGGTGTTGCGCTCAACGCGGTGGGTAGTGCCCGCGCCGCCGCCGAGCCCGCGCCGACATAGCGATGGACTCCGCAGAACTGCGCGGCCTGCTGGAACGCTGCCTCTCCGCGCGGGCCTCCTTCTTCGACCCCTCGCACGAGTCCGCATTCCGTATCCTTAACGGTTTCACCGAAGGGCTGCCGGAACTCGTCATAGACCTGTATGCTTCCACGGCCGTCATTACTAATTACGCAAATCCGCCGGGCGAGGCGGACGCATACATCTCCACAGCCGTGGAGTTCCTGCATTCGGCTTTTCCCTGGCTGCGTGCCTGTGTCCTGAAGGTCCGCTACGAGGCGTCTGCCGTGCAACGGAATGGAGTCCTCCTGTTCGGTGACGGGCCGGATGAGAAGGTCCGGGAACACGGTGTGTGGTATGCCGTTAATCCAATCGTACAGCGGGACGCCGGCCTCTATCTGGACACGCGCAACCTGCGCCGTTGGGCATTCGAGCACTGCGCAGGCCAGACCGTGCTGAACGCCTTTGCCTATACAGGCAGCCTGGGCATCGCCGCGCTGGCAGGAGGCGCCCGCCGCGCCGTCCAGCTGGACCGGAACGGCAGCTTTTTCAACGCTGCGAAGGCGTCTTGCGTGCTGAACGGCATGGCGGTCCGCGAGGCCGATTTCATCAAAGCCGATTTCTTCCGTCAGGCCGGGTCTTTCCGGCGGCAAGGCCGCACCTTCGATGGTGTCTTCCTCGACCCGCCGTTCTTTTCGGCCTCGCCCTCGGGCACGGTCGATCTGGTAAAGGAAAGCGCTCGGCTGATCAACAAGGCGCGCCCGTTGGTGAAGGACGGCGGCGTGCTGGTGGCGGTCAACAACGCCGTTTATCTGAGCGGAAAAGAGTACGTGCGTACCCTCGGCCTGCTGTGCGCGGACGGCTATATGGCCTTGGAAGAGATCATCCCGGTGCCCGAAGATTTCACCGGATATCCCGGGACGCGGCGAGGCGCTCCCATCACCGATCCGGCGCCCTTCAACCACTCGACCAAGATCGCAGTGCTGCGGGTGAAGCGCAAGCAAGGCAGCGATCGGCAATAACGAAGGAGATCCAGAATGAGAGACTTGCACATC
>DATKAF010000249.1:0-5729 GCA_035498395.1 Anaerolineales bacterium | reverse complement strand
GGCAGGGGATACGTCCCCTCCTGCTCAATCGGGTTTTGCGTTGCCAGGACCAGGAACGGCTCATCCAACGCAAAGGTCGTATCACCGATCGTCACCTGGCGCTCCTGCATGGCCTCCAGGAGAGCACTCTGGACCTTGGCGGGAGCGCGGTTGATCTCATCTGCGAGCAGCAAGTTCGTGAACACCGGTCCGAGAGAAACATTGAACTCGCCGGTCTTCTGGTTGTAGATCCGCGTCCCGATCAGATCGGCCGGTACGAGATCAGGCGTGAACTGGATGCGCTTGAAATCGCCGCCCACGCTTTCCGCAATGGTCTTGATCGCCATTGTCTTGGCTAGGCCCGGCACGCCCTCTACCAGGATGTGCCCGCGCGCCAGGAGCGCGACAACCATGCGCTCCAGCAGATGATCCTGCCCGACAATGACCTTCTTTACCTCATAGAGCACTCGCTCCATGAGTTTCCTGCTCTCGCCTGTCTTTTCCTGATCCATGAGTTCTCCTTCACCTCTGGGTGTTTCGAATGTTTGCCGGTCACCAGCGGCCTGCCACGCAAGGACACGTGCCCGGATGACCGATCAGTACGGCGGCGCGCCCATCGCGCCGCCAGCCACGTTGATCGGCACTGCAAAGCCTATTCCGATAAAGACGTTTTGAGATGTGGGATTGATGATGCCGGTCACGATGCCAACCACCTCGCCGCCGCGATTCAGCAAAGGGCCGCCGGAATTGCCGGGATTGACCGCGGCATCGATCTGGATCAACCCCTGGATGGACGGCTTGCCATTCGGCGGCTCGAAGGAGCGATCGAAGCCTGAGATCACGCCGGCGCTCATGGAGCTGTAGAGGCCGAACGGATTGCCAACCACAAAGGCATCGTCGCCCTCGTGCAGAGTGGAAGGATTTCCGAGTACAGCGGGGACCAGCTTCGCGGGACGCTTGTTGGCGCTCACAACGGCGATGTCGTTCTGTGGCTGGGTGGCGATCACAGACCCCACGGCTTTGGTACCGTCCGCAAACGTCACCTGAATGTTGACGGCATTCTCGACGACATGCAGCGCTGTTAGGATATCGCCGGCATCATCTACGATCACGCCGCTGCCCAGGCCGTCCTCGCCGGGAGATCGGGTCTGGATCAGGACAAGCGAGGGCCGAATCTGCTGGTAGACCAGCGCGGAAAACGGCGGCGGAGGCGTAGCCGAAGCGAGGACCTGATCGACGACCTGGCGGACCTGTCCGGAGCTCAACGGCTGCTGCCTCGGGACGAAGACGTTATACAAGACGAGCGCGGCAAGAGCCGCCAGCACGCCGGAGGCAAACGGCGCAGCACGTTTCACGCCGAGGCGATAGCGGCGAATGCGCTTGCGCCACGCTGAGGCTGGTATTGTTGGTTGTTGCGGGGAATCTACATTCATCCAGACTCGACCACTAATCGGTGCAATAAGAGAAACGATGGCCCTGTGCTCTTTGGATGTCTGTAAGACCGTTCAATACGAATAACGGCAGGGCCTTCCGAAATATAGAGCCTGTATGTTAGCTAAAGATGAGAGAAACCGCCATGGATTGTGGCGTTTCGTGCAAGCAGCATTGGACCCTCACCCAGAACTTCATTCAGCATGGGGCACCGCACGCGTGCGCAATGAAGGTTTCATCCGAGGCAGCTACACGTGGGGGCCTGCCTCGACGATCTCGTTCGACGATTGCTCCTCGAACTTCCGAAAGTTGTCAATGAAGCGCTCGGCGAGCTGACGATACTTCTTGTCGTATTCGTGGCGGCTGGGCCAGGAGCCGGCAGGGTCCAGGATATCTGCCGGGACACCTGGACATTGTGCCGGCACTTCGAAATGGAACACAGGGTCGCGCTGATAGGCAACGTTATCGAGCTGACCGTTCAGAGCGGCAGCGAGCAGGGCACGCGTGTAACGGATGCTGATGCGCTTGCCAACCCCATACGGCCCGCCAACCCAGCCTGTGTTCACGAGCCAGCACCGCGAACCATGACGTTCGATCTTCCTGCGCAGCAGCTCCGCGTATTTGTATGGGTGATGCACCATGAACGGCCCGCCAAAGCAAGCCGAGAACGTGATCTCCGGCTCATCGCGCAGCCCCACTTCCGTGCCGGCGATCTTGGATGTATAGCCCGATATGAATTGGTAGAGAGCCTGATCTGGTGTAAGCCGCGCAATGGGCGGCATGACGCCGGAAGCATCACACGTCAGGAAGATGATGCTCCGGGGGTGACCGGCTCTCTTCTCGGGCAAGGCGTTGGCGATGTAGTTAAGAGGATAGGAAGCGCGCGTGTTCTCAGTCAGGGTGTCGTCGTCGAGGTCGATGCGACGGGTCACCGGGTCGTAACAAACATTCTCAAGGATGGTACCGAACATATGCGTGGTAGCGTAGATCTCCGGCTCGGCGGCCTCCGAAAGGCCAATGACCTTGGCATAGCAACCGCCCTCAAAGTTGAAGACGCCTTCGTCGCTCCAACCGTGCTCGTCATCGCCGATCAGGCGGCGGCTCGGGTCGGCAGACAGCGTGGTCTTGCCGGTTCCGCTGAGTCCGAAAAAGAGAGCAACGTCATTCGGGTCGGACGGGCTGACGTTGGCAGAACAGTGCATCGAGAGCACGCCATCCAGCGGGAGCAGAAAGTTGAGAATGGTGAAGACAGATTTCTTCAGCTCACCAGCATAGGCAGTGTTGCCTATCACCGCAAGCTTCTTATCAAACGAAAGGCAGATGAACGTTTCGCTGGCCGTGTTATCGATGGCCGGCATGCCCTTGAACTCGGGCAGGCCCATGATGGTGAACTCGGGGACAAAGCGCTTGTACTCCTCTAGGGACTGAGGGGTGAGGAACATGTTCCGTGCGAACATGGAATGCCAGGCAGACTCGGTCACGATGCGGACCGGCACGCGGTGATGTTCGTCGGCGCCGGCATATACATCTTGGACGAAGACATCGCGGCCCTCGAGGTAACCCAACATCCGATCGTAGAGGCTTTCGAATTTGGCAGAGGCGAAGGGGCGGTTGTACTGTCCCCACCAGATATGGCCTTCGCTGCCCGCTTCGCGGACGATGAACTTGTCATTGGCGGAACGTGCTGTGTGCTTGCCGGTCTTCACCACGAACGGCCCGCCGAGCGTGGTGATGCCCTCCCCGCGGAACACGGCCTCCTCATACAGGGCCTCCATGGGAAGATTCCAATAGGCAAGCCGGAGGTTCGCAATCCCGTGATTGGATAGGTTGTACTCCGCCTTGCGCGTCCTGGCGATCGCTTCAGCGGGGGTCTTGATATTGAGCAGGTTGTTCATAACCGCCTTTTCGGAGTTCAAAGTCCGTCATACTCATGAAGATGACGAGCACGCGAGCTACAGCCAATCACGGACCAACTTGCGGTCGCCGATATAGATCTCGTTCGGGCTGCCGGGGTCGAGCGCCCACTTGATGCGCGCCAATCCCTCCGTCACGTCCTTCACCGTACCGCTGAAGGAGAGCCGGATGTGGCCCTCCATCCCGAACTCCTTGCCCGGCACGGTAACTACCAGAGCATTGGAGAGGAGGAACTGCGCAAGCTCCACCGAATTGCTGCCGAAGGCACGCAGATCAGGAAGAGCATAGAACGTTCCGTCGGGCGGGATGAGCCGGGCCCCGTTGAATGACTTCATCTCCTGCACGAGCACGTCACGATTGTTCTGGATCTGAAGCCGGAGGGCTTCCACCACCGACTGCAACCCGTTCAGGGCGCCCTCGGCTGCGGCCTGACTGACAGGCGAGACGCCCGATGTGGTTTGAGCAGTCACATTCGTCATGACACGCACGAGGTCTCGCGGGGCCACGACCCAACCAACACGGAAGCCGGTCATCCCGTAGATCTTTGCGACGCCATTTACGATGATGAGATGCGACTCCTCAAGGTCCTTCGGTGCGAACCGGGTTGCCGGCACGGCCTCCTTGCCATCAAACGTTAGCTTATGATAGATGTCGTCGCAGATCAGGAAGATGCCTTTGCGCTGGCAGAAATCGACGAGCTTCGAGATGAGTTCAGCCGGATAGATGGCGCCGGATGGATTGTTGGGACTGTTGACGATCATGGCGCGGGTATAGGACGTGACCGCACGCTCGATCTCCTGGAAGCGCGGTACAAACATCCCGTCCTCCGGTGTCACGATCACCGGACGGCCGGAACACATCTTGACCATCTCAGGATAGGATACCCAGTACGGAGCCAACAAGATGACCTCGTCTTGAGGATTCAAGATGGAGTACAGGATGTTGAACAGGGATTGCTTGGCGCCATTGGTCACCAGCACATTCTCCGGCTCCACGAGCCGATCGTAGTTCTCCTCCGTGTAGCGGATGATCGCCTTCTTCAGCCCAAGGACGCCGTCGGCAGGCGTGTACTTGACTTCGCCGCTTGTGAGGCGCGCCGCGGATGATAGGATCGCATTGATCGGCGTCTTGTTCTTGGGCTCACCGATGCCCAGATGAATAACCGGTTGTCCGCGCTCACGGAGCAGACGGGCTTGTTCGTTCAGAGCCAGGGTTGGCGATTCGGCAATGTCGCTCGCCAGTTTACTCAAGCGCATACGATTTCTCCTCAATACAACGAGCCATTTGGTACGCTTCCCGGAAAAAGCAATCTGGTCAGGCTAAGCCTGACCAGATTTGTGTCGGTCACTGGTTAGGACAAGATGGCGCCGCGAGCGGCACTCACGGAACGCATCGAGTCCCGGACTTCGTGCATGGCGTCATTATACTATAACGAAGCGCACGCCCGTACCACGGCGCCCTCACTCCAACGCTGCGAAGTCGGTAGGATTGCCCAGCGGATAACCGGCCGCGGAAGGCGCAATGCGCTTGACCAGTCCAAGCAGCACGCTTCCTGTACCGACCTCGACAAAGGATGCAACCCCCATGGACGACATCAGCTGGACGGTCTCCGTCCAGCGAACGCGGGATTGCATCTGGGCCTCGATATCCCGGCGGAGGTCGGCGGCAGAGGTTATGGCGCGCGCGGCGACATTTCCGATTACGGGTACCCCCGCGTCGGTGAGAGCGGCGTCCCCGATGGCCTGGTTCCACTCATCCTGGATGGGGGCCATAAGCCTGGAATGCGCAGCGATCGAGACCGCCAGTGGGATGGCACGCTTGGCGCCCGCCGCCTTCGCGCCGTCCACAGCCCGGGCCACAGCGGCCTTGGCACCGGAGATAACGACCTGCCCCGGGGAGTTGTCATTGGCCACCTGAACAGGCTCCTCCGGTGTTGCAGCAGCGGCACAGACGCGATCAAGCTCAGGGATGCCCAGATTGAGGATCGCGGCCATGCCTCCCGGGTTCAGTTGCCCGGCGCGCTTCATAAGCTCCCCTCGCTTCCGTACGAGACGCAGACCGTTCTGAAAGCTGAGAGCGCCGGCGGCCGTCAGCGCGGAGAGCTCACCCAGGGAGTGACCGGCCATCACAGCAGGCTGGAAGTTGCCAAAGCACTCGGCAACAGCCTGAAAGGCAGCCAGGGAGTGAATGTACAATGCTGGCTGCGTGTTGATCGTGTCGTTAAGCTCACCCTCCGGCCCATCCCACATGATCTTCGAGAAGGGTAATCCGAGCACAGAATCGGCTTCTTCGAACATCCTGCGGGCGCTCGTAAAACGCTGCGCCAGGCCGCGTCCCATCCCTATGGATTGAGATCCCTGTCCCGGGAACAGAAAGGCGGTTGCATTTGATTCCAGTTTCATCAG
>DATKAF010000248.1:0-2243 GCA_035498395.1 Anaerolineales bacterium | reverse complement strand
CCGGCGCGCCGGCTGCGGCGCGGCGGGCGCGCCTGTGGCTGCCTCATCTCGGGTGTGGTCTGCGCCAGACGAACGGCTTCCATTGTGTTGGTCCTCCTCATGGTGTCGACTCGAGTCTCAGCCGCCAAACGGCATCGGTCCGAGGTGCTCAGCCAGCGGGCCGAGGGCGATGGCCGGCAGAAACAACAGGGCACCAATGACCACGATTGTTCCGAGCAGTAGACATCCGAACGTCACGGTGTCCGTGCGCATGGTGCCGCTGGTAAACGGCGTCCGCTTCTTCCGCGCCAAGCTCGCGGCCAGAGCGATCGGAGCAATGATCGGGATGAAGCGGCCAAAGAGCATCACGAAGCTGCAGGCAATGTCCCACGCCTGGCTGGTCGGCGCTGGCGTCGACGGATTGTCCTCCGCCTTGTTGAAGCCCCAGGTGTCGCCCAGGCCCTCAAAGCCAGAGCCGTTGTTGGCAGAAGCAGAGGTGAACTCGTACACGACCTGCGAGAAGCCGTGCGCGGCGGGATTGCTCTCCGCCTTCATTCCCCAGCTGGTCGCCAAGAACAGGCCGGAAGGAATCAGAATCAATAGCGGATGGGTGAGCAAGGCAACGGAGGCCAGCTTCATCTCCCGGCCATCGACCTTCTTTCCGAGGTACTCGGGCGTCCGCCCCACCATCAGGCCAGCGATGAAGACGCCGACCACCAGAAAAATGAGCAAGTTGATGAGTCCCACGCCGACGCCACCCCAGATGCAGTTCAGCATCATGCCGGCCAGCGGAACGAGGCCCGCGAGGGGATTGAGGCTGTCGTGCATGGCGTTGACCGAGCCGTTCGAGGTGTTCGTGGTCAGTGCGGCCCACGTCGGACCCGCCGACATCCCGAAGCGCAATTCCTTGCCTTCGAGGTTTCCCAGTGATTGGTTCACGGGTAGCCCCGCGACCGCCGGCGCAGTGACGTCGCGCTGGCCTCCCGGAGCGTTCGCGTCCGGAACCTGGTACACGTGTCCGGGGCGAGCGGTCAGGCCAGGGTTCGGCTGGGCGCTGTCCCAGTACACCGCCCAGATGATCGTGCTGATGGAAAGAATCAGCATCACGCCGAAGATGACAGCGGCGTGCCGATACTTCTTGAGCATGGAACCGAACAGGACCAACTGGGCAACGGGAATCAGGAAGATCCCCAGGCACTCGAGGAAGTTGGTCCATTCATTCGGATTCTCGAAGGGGTGGGCGCTGTTGACCGCAAAGAAGCCGCCACCGTTGGTGCCGAATTGCTTGACCGCCACGATCGCAGCCACCGGGCCGCGGGCGATGGACTGGGTGAGGATCGCCTGACCGTCAGGAGTGGCGCCCATCGCTCCGGGCTCCAGCGTTGTGACCTGCGCAGCACCCTCAAAGGTCATCGGCATGCCGCCGGCGATCAGCAGCAGGCCGACGATAAGGCACAGCGGCACAAAGAAGTAGGCCACTCCGCGCCACATATCCAAGTAGAAATTGCCCATGTCCTTGTCACCGCGCAGGCCGCGGATGATCGCCAGCAAGGCGGCAATCCCGAGCACGGGAGAAAGCACCTGCTTCCAACACACGAAGAACAGTTGAGTGAAGTACGAGAAGTGGATTTCACCCCCGTAGTGCTGCTGATTGGTGTTGGTCATGAAGGAAACGACGCTGTGCAAGATCGTCGTCGGTGAGAGCATGCCCTTCTGGTCTGGGTTGAGGGGGAGATAGGGCTGTAGGGCCATCACCAGGAAGCCGACCACGAACGTGGCGGCGTTGAACAGCACGAAGGCCTTGCAATACTCCTTCCAATTCTGCGGCCCGGTGTCGAACCAGCCTTCCACTCGACGCAGCCAAGCGGGCGGCGTGTAGTGCCCGTCGAAGATCCAATTCATGAAAAGGCCGAGCGGTATCGCCAGGCCGATTGTGACGACGAGCAGTGAGAACGGTAGAAGCCACATGATTCAATCCTCCATCAGCGGACCAATTCGTCCCTAGAACCACTCAGGACGGATGAGCGCCGCGAACAGGTACACGAACAGGAATAGTGAGACGGCAGCAGTCAGGTAGATCATTGGATGCGTCCTCAGATTTTCTCGCACGCCGTGATGAAGACGTAGCACGCGATCATGGTTACGAGTCCCAGAAGGAACATGGCGGGCAGCCACACCACTAGATTCATCGATGCATCCTCCTGGCCAGACGCAAACGCAGGAACCGTTCCAACCGCGGACCCTCCACGCGTCTGGGGCACTGT
>DATKAF010000247.1:0-2519 GCA_035498395.1 Anaerolineales bacterium | reverse complement strand
CCGTGCACGTCGCCACGATGCAGCCAGCTGGTGTCGTACCACGGCTGCTGATAATCCGCCGCCTCGAGACCGATCAAAGCTCGAAACTCCGTGCCGTGCGCGTGTGCAAGCTGCAGCACGATCCGCCCACCGATCGAGCATCCCAGCACCGCGGGGCGGTCGAGCTCGAGCGCGCGACAGAAAGAGCGAACGGTCTCGACGTAGCGCTGCGTGGTAAGCCGATACTCGATCTTCTCCCAACCCGCCGGGGGATACGACTTGCCGTGCCAAGGTAAATCAAACGCGATCACGCGATAAAAACGCGTGACCGCCTCGTCGCACATGAGGTGACGGAATTGCCGCGAGTCGGCGCCGGCGGTATGCAGGCAGACCAGCGGGATGCCCTGTCCGGCTTCTTCAAAGTAGACCCGGCACTCGTCGCCCAGCACGCCCACGCGAACATAGCGCCCGACAATCCGCTCGATCAATGCGTGCGCCATCAGGCACCTTGCGTACGAGGAGAGGCCAGCACGTCCTTGAAGTACTGCAGGTGCGCCATGAATGGCTGCAGATTGCCTTCGAACGACATCTCGCCGCGCTTGGAAAGCGCGAAAAGATCATTCCAGCCTGGCGGCGGCGGGTCCCGCCACAGGTTCATCCACGCCCGCAGTGATCCGCGCACAGCGAAATCCCAGGGGCACAGCAGCGGCAGATGCTCGCGGCATTCGCGAACGCTCCCACCATCAAAGCGCAGCAGAAAGGCAGTGGTTCCGATCTGGACCAGGCAGTCCGCGCGCAGCGTTCTGCCGCGCCACACCAAATGTGGGTCGGCGTTGACCCGCAGCGGGATCGCTGCCAGAAAGCGGGAGCACAGCTCCTGCTCCTGTATTTCCATGCTGCGACCCTCCTCGATCGTGGCGAACATGATAGACTAGTTGACTCCGTCGCCAGAACAGGCCTGAACGCCGCGGACTTCGAGTGCCTGCAACGTCAGACCACGATCACTGATCGGGCCGCATCTCCCCCTGCACCCGCCACGGCGTGCTGATGACCCAGCAGTCCGACTGCACCGGCGGGGTGGCCGGTGCGTTGCGGCAATCCTTCACGTTCCAGAAGAACGTGTCGGTCGCCACCTGACCGCGCGCGCTGAAGAGCCCGGAGCGATCTGCCCGGTCCGCCAGCAGCAGCCTGATCCGGAGCCTGTACGCCATGATGCCGTCCTGGACCGCGATCACCGCGAGCGCATTATCGGGCTCGCTGTTGCCGTGCCCGTCGACGTACGGCGCGCTGCCTGCGACCGCCAGAGTCTGCCCGGCTGCGGCGCACGTGCCCGTGAACGTGACCTCGGAAGGCAACCAGTTGAGTGTGCACGAGAAACGATCGTCCCGAAGGTCGAGCGTCAAGGCTCGCGCATCGAACGGGAAAAGCGAAGCCACAGCGATCGCAGCCGCTGCCAGAGCGTAATTCAGCATTATTTCCCTTCAAATAATTTCCCTTCAAATGCATATTGGTGGTTCGCGCGCCACTAGCCCGACCACCCCATCACCTTCGGCGCCACCCCGCCTTGAAAAGGCGGGGAGAAAGAGTCGTTCTTTTCCCCTCCCTGGTCAAGGAGGGGGTCGGCGCTTCGGAGGCAGAGCAGGGTTCCCTCTGCTTATGGCGCACTGCCGCATTGACGCACCGGGCTTCGCGCGTTAGTGTCCCGTTGTCCGTTCCATGGACGGATTCCTCTTTATGCTAGTGGCCTCAGCCTTGGCTGAGGCCTTTCTTTTTGGAACTCGAGCGAGACCGTTGGCATCTAATAGGCCCAGTGTTCGCAGTCACTGGATGGGCGGCATCTGAAGGTGTTGGGCAGGTTCAAACAAACAACTAAGTAGGAGGAGAGTCAATCATGGAAATAACAAGACGCACGTTTCTCACAGCGGCGGCGGCAACCACGGCTGTCGCGGCAACCGACGCGCTGGCCCTCAACAAATTTGCGACGGACCGCGACTGGACGGGCGATGCAACCGTCACCTATCCGGAGCCTGCGTGGGAAGTCAAGGACAAGCGGTTCACGGCGCGGCAAGGCAACGCGACGCTCCAGCGCATCTGGCACGGAATGGGGAATAACGCCGCGCTGTGGTGCGAGGGACCGGTGTGGATGGGAGACTGGGGCTGCCTGCTCTGGTCCGACATCCCCAACCATCGGGTCTTGCGCTGGAGCGAGGACGACGGTCACGTGAGCGTGTACCAGACCGAATCCGGCTATTCGAACGGGCATACGCGCGACAACCAGGGCCGGTTGATCGCCTGCGAGCACGACACGCGCCGGGTTCGCCGCAGAGAATACGACGGCATGTGGACCGTGCTTGCCGACAACTACGAGGGCAAGAAGTTGAACGCCCCCAATGACGCCGCTACTCACGCGGACGGCTCGGTCTGGTTCACCGATCCCGGCTACGGCATCCTCGGCCCCTACGAGGGGCACAAGGCGGAGTTCGAGCTGCCGACCCGCGTATACCGCTTCGACACCAAGACGGGCAAGCTCAGCATCATCG
>DATKAF010000246.1:0-22908 GCA_035498395.1 Anaerolineales bacterium | reverse complement strand
CCTGCTGCGGGGCAGCACAGTGGCGGGCCAGACGAGCCCCTCGTAGCTAGGATCGACGGGGCGCAACTGTCGGTGGATGCCGCCTTGTATAGCCTGACTCTGGACAGCGTGCGGCAAGCGCTCATCCGCGCACACCGGCGCGGCGTTACCGTGCGGGTCGTCATGGAAAGCGACAACGCAGATGAGTACGATCCGCAAGCCCTCAAGGACGCGGGGATTCCACTCATCGGGGACCGGCGTGAGGGCTTGATGCACAACAAGTTCGTGGTCATCGACCAATCCGAGGTATGGACCGGCTCGATGAACATGACCGACGCCGGGACCTATGAAGATCGCAACAACCTCATGCGAATCCCTTCGCAGAAGCTTGCCGCGGACTATGAGGCCGAGTTTGATGAGATGTTCGTCGACGACCATTTTGGCAAGGATAGGGGAAGAGCCACACCCTATCCGCACGTAACGGTGGATGATACGCCCCTGGACATCTACTTCTCCCCGGACGACCATGTCCAATCGAGGCTGGTGAAGCTGCTGTCGAACGCCCGATCGAGCATCTACTTCCTGGCTTACTCGTTCACAGCCGATCCGCTGGGTGAGGCCATCCGGGAGCGAGCGAAGGCCGGACTGAAGGTCAGTGGCGTAATGGATGCCGAGCAGATGAGGACCAACGTCGGCACTGAGTATGACGCCTTCCGGGCCGCCGGTTTGGATGTGCGCCTGGATGGGGAGGCCGGCCTCATGCATAACAAGGTCCTCATCATCGACAACCAGACGGTCGTGATGGGTTCCTACAACTTCACGGCAAGTGCGGAAAAGACTAACGACGAGAACGTGATCGTCATCCACAACCCTGAGATAGCCGGCTACTATATGGATGAATTCCGCAGGATCTATGCTGCCGCACAGCCCTGAGGACGATGCTGCCGTCTCCGGAAGCCGGAGCCATAACTTTTGTGCGCGAGAGTTGACCAGACAGTTGACCTTCGTGTAAGCGGCTCTGGCAGCAGATCTGTGATCACCAGCCTGCAAGCCCGGAACAGCAACCAGGATAGCTCGAACAAGGACAAGAAAAACGGCGATGGAGGCGGCAACGATGGCGGTGATGGCGAAGGCGGTGAAGGCCACTAGGCGAACGCGTTTTCCCGGTACAAGCTAACAAGCGACTGGCCCGGCATACGCACCGGGCCTGTTCGTCATGCGGCTTCTTCTCCGATCTTGGCGGTGTGCAAGAAGACTTCGGGGGTTTCGAAGAGCTAGCCCAGTTATGGTGGTATTCCTGAAAAACCCCCCGAAGTCAGTCTGGCGCGGTGGCAAACGATGGATGTAACTGGACAAGGTCGGTGGTTTCAGGTATGATTGCGCCGATTATCACCAATTCCACAATCCGCCCGGATAACAACCTTATCCGGGTTCTTGTACGTAAGGGACAAATTCAGCGTTCGGGCGGGAACAGTCCTTGAGAACCAGTTTCGGAGGCTACATGACTGACTTGATCAAACAGATCACCGGCGACCTGCAACAGCAAATCGAGAGTTTTAAGCCGGAGATCTCCGTCAGTGCGGTCGGCACGGTGCTGGAGGCCGGTGACGGGATTGCCCGGGTAGCCGGGC
The DNA here is from genome assembly GCA_035498395.1 of Anaerolineales bacterium. Lineage (GTDB taxonomy): Bacteria > Chloroflexota > Anaerolineae > Anaerolineales > Villigracilaceae > Fen-1038. The sequence continues at coordinate 21,298 of DATKAF010000246.1, read as the reverse complement.
TCGCCAACGTGCGCGCCCAGGAACTTGTCCAGTTCGAAAACGGGGTAATGGGAACGGCCTTCAACCTTGAGAAGGACAGCGTCGGCGTCATCGTGATGGGCGACTACAACGGCATCACGGAGGGCATGATCGTGCGCGGCACGAGCCGGATCGCTTCGGTGCCGGTTGGTGATGCGCTCATCGGACGCGTCGTGAACGCGCTCGGCGAGCCGATCGATGGGCGCGGGCCGATTGTCGCCACCGGGTTCCGCCCGATCGACCGTATTGCCCCGGGTGTCGTCCAGCGCCAGGATGTCGATACGCCGGTGCAGACGGGCATCAAGTCCATCGACTCGATGATTCCTGTGGGCCGGGGCCAGCGCGAGCTGATCATCGGCGACCGCCAGACCGGCAAGACCGCCCTGGCGATCGATACGATCATCAACCAGAAGGGCAAGGACCTGATCTGTATCTACGTTGCCATCGGTCAGAAGAAGGCGGCTGTGGCGCGCACGCTCGGCGTCCTCGAACGATACGGCGCGATGGAGCACACGATCATCGTCATGGCTTCGGCGGATGAATCGGCGGCGGTTCAATACATTGCCCCGTACGCGGGCTGCGCCATGGGCGAAGAGTTCATGGAGACTGGCCGCGACGCCCTCATCATCTACGACGACCTTTCCAAGCATGCCTGGGCCTATCGCCAGGTGTCGCTTCTGCTGCGCCGTCCGCCGGGGCGCGAGGCCTATCCGGGCGATGTGTTCTATCTGCATTCGCGCCTGCTGGAGCGCGCCGCGCGTCTTGCCAACCAGTACGTCATCACGCGGTCCGATCTTGGGGATGCCTTCGCCTCCACGGACGACAGCGCGGATGGCCAGGTTTATAGCGGGCCGACGGGCAAGGATGATGCCGAGAGCGCGCACAAGGCGATGGAGAACCGCGATGGCTTCAAGGTAATGCGGGTCAAGGGTACGGGCGGCTCGCTCACAGCGCTGCCGATCATCGAAACCCTGCTGGGCGACGTTTCGGCTTATATTCCAACCAACGTGATCTCGATCACCGATGGACAGATCTACCTGGAGTCCAACCTGTTCAACGCGGGCATTCGCCCGGCGGTGAACGTCGGCATCTCGGTATCGCGCGTGGGCGGCGATGCACAGACCAAGGCGATGAAGCAGGTGGCCGGACGTCTGCGCCTGGACATGGCCGCGTATCGTGAGTTGGCTGCGTTTGCCCTCATGTCATCGGACCTCGATAAGACCACCCAGCAGCAGCTCGGCCGCGGGCAGCGCATGCAGGAAATCCTCAAGCAGCTCCAGTATGCTCCCATCTCTCTCACGGACGAAGTCCTCGTAATCTTTGCGGGCACCAACGGCTTTGCTGACCAGGTGCCGGTCGAGAAGATGGCGACATGGCAGGTCGACCTGCTCAAGTACATGGAATCTTCATTCCCGGAAGTCGGCAAAGAGATCGCGGAGAAGAAGACCATTACCGAAGCCAATCGGGAGCGCCTGATGCAGGCACTGGGAACCTTCCGAAATACCTGGAGGGCGTAGCGGATGGCTTCAGCCCGCGAGATGCGGTTGCGCATCAAGAGCGTCAAGAATATCTCGCAGGTCACGCGCGCCCTGGAGGCGGTCAGTGCGGCCAAGGTGCGCAAGTCTGTGCAGGCCGTGACGGCGACGCGTTCCTATGCGAGCAAGGCCTGGCAGGTGCTGACGCACGTCGCGCAGCAGCCAGGGCACCAGAGCCTGCACCCGTTGTTGATGGACCGCCCGAACCCAAAATCGGCGCTGGCGATCGTGATCACCAGTGACCGCGGCCTGGCAGGCGCGTACAACACCAACGTCATCCGTTTTATCTCCCAGCACTTCGACCGCTATCGCCTGCCCGTGAGATATATCGCAGTGGGGCGCAAGGGATCCGATCTGCTGATCCGCCGCCACAAGCCACTGGTAGCGGATTTCAGCAACCTGCCTGCCGCGCCCAGTTTTGCTGACGTATCGGCTATCGGGCGGCTGGCAGTCGAGGAGTTCCAGAAGGGCGAGGCGGATGAGGTGTACCTCGTCTACACCGATTTCGTCAACATGGCCCGGCAGGTGACGGCCCTAAAGAAACTCCTGCCGCTTCAGATCGATGGCAGCCAGCACGTGATGGACGGGCTGGAACGGCGCACCGGCCCGGCGGCCGCGTATGATTACGAGCCGGACATGCTCGAGCTGCTGGACGAGATCATCCCGCGCTTCACGGCGCTGCAGGTGTACCAGGCGATCCTCGAATCGCAGGCCAGCGAGCACGCGGCGCGCATGGTGGCCATGCACAACGCGACCGACAATGCGCGCGAGCTTGCCAGCGCGTACGAGCTGCAATACAACAAGATGCGCCAGCAAACGATCACGAACGATATCCTGGATATCGTCGGCGGCGCGGAGGCCCTGGCACGCTAGTGCCCGGCTTGGAAAACAAGTTTGGAATGATCCGCTGCCCGGCTGTCATCACGCTGAGGGCACAGGATTGGAGGAACTAAATCGTGGCAAACGCAACAGGCCGTGTCGTACAAGTCCTTGGCGGTGTGGTGGACGTGGAATTCCCGGAGGGCCAGATACCGAAACTCTACGAGGCCATTCAGGTGCCGCGCCTGGACAAGGAACCCCTGATCCTGGAAGTCGAGAAACACCTGGGCGGGAACTGGGTGCGCACGGTCGCCATGGATGCCACCGACGGCCTTCAGCGCGGCGTGCCCGCCGAAGCGACGGGCGCTCCCATCACGGTCCCGGTTGGGCCGGGGACGCTCGGACGCATCTTCAACGTGCTGGGACGGCCCGTCGATCAGAAAGGAGCCGTGGACGCCTCCACCCGTTACCCGATCCATCGCGCAGCGCCGTCCTTCGCACAGCAATCCACCCGCGTGGAGGTCTTCGAAACAGGCATCAAGGTCATCGACCTGGTGGCGCCGTTCACCAAGGGCGGCAAGACCGGGATCTTTGGCGGCGCGGGGACCGGCAAGACCGTCATCATCATGGAACTGATCCGCTCCGTGGCATCGGAGCATGAGGGCAACTCCGTGTTTGCCGGCGTGGGGGAGCGCACCCGGGAGGGCACGCAGCTCTACCGCGAGATGCTCGAATCGGGGGTCATGAAAGATACCGTCATGGTCTATGGACAGATGAACGAGCCGTCCGGCGTCCGTCTGCGCGTGGCGCTTTCGGCCCTGTCCATGGCCGAGTACTTTCGCGACCAGGGCCGGGATGTATTGCTCTTCATCGACAACATCTTCCGCTTCTCCATGTCGGGCTCGGAAGTGTCGGCGCTGCTGGGCCGCATGCCGTCCGCCGTGGGCTACCAGCCCACGCTGGCAACGGAGATGGGCGAGCTCCAGGAGCGCATCACTTCGACGCGCACCGGCTCCATCACCTCCATGCAGGCCGTGTATGTGCCCGCAGACGACTACTCCGATCCGGCGCCGGTGGCGACCTTCACGCACCTGGACGCGACCATCGCCCTCGAACGCTCGATCGTGGAAAAGGGCATCTACCCGGCGGTCGACCCGCTGACCTCCACTTCGCGCATCCTCGACCCGAACATCGTCGGGCAGGAACATTATGCCACCGCCCGGGAGGTGCAGCGCGTGCTCCAGCGTTACAAGGACCTTCAGGACATTATCTCGATTCTCGGTATTGACGAACTTAGCGAAGATGATAAACTGAGTGTGGCGCGCGCGCGCAAGATCGAACGCTTCTTCTCGCAGCCGTTCTTCGTGGCCGAGCGATTCACCAATATACCGGGGCGCTATGTGCCGCTGAACGAGACGGTGCGGGGCTTCCGCGAGATCCTGGATGGCAAGTGCGACGATTTGCCCGAGCAGGCCTTCATGATGGCGGGCACCATCGACGACGTGCGCGAGAAAGCGGCGACCTTGGAGAAGTCCTCCTAAGGGCTTGCCGGAGCAACGTGGGCGATTACCATGCCAATCCGCTGTGAGATCGTATCGCAAGATCGCACCGTGTTCCAGGGTGACGTGGACATGATCGTGCTGCCGGGCGCGGGCGGCGAGATGGGCGTCTTGCCGCACCACGCGCCGGTGCTGACCACGTTGAAGTACGGCGTGGTCAAGGTGCGACGAGCCGGCAAAGAAGACATCTTTGCCGTGGCGGGCGGCGTCGCGGAGGTCCAGCCGGACCTCGTGATCGTGCTGGCGGATGCGGCTGAGAACGTCGAGGAGATCGACGTGGCCCGGGCGCAATTTGCCCGCAAACGCGCCGAAGAGATCCTGGCGAAAGGGCCACCCAAGGAGCAGGAGGCGCTGCTGCATTTGGAAGCCGCCCTGCGGCGCTCCAATCTTCGCCTCGATGCCGTCCGGCGCTATCGCAGGAACACCAATCGCTTCTCCGGATAATAAAACCAGTGGCTGTCTTCTCGAAAGACCTCGGCGTTGACCTCGGCACCATGTTCACCCGCCTTGCAGACGGGACGCAGGTCTTGATGCAGGAGCCGACGATCGTAGCGATCGCGGTCGACGAGCAGAAGATGGTGGCGGTGGGCCACGAGGCCCGCGATATGTTCGGACGCGTGCCTGAGAGCATCGAAGTGGCGCGCCCGCTCAGCCACGGTGTGATCGCCGACTACGAGATCACCGAGACGCTTCTCTCTTACCTGTTGCAGCGCGTCAGCGGCTCGCTGCGGGTCTTCCGCCCGCGTGTGATGATTTCCGTCCCGTACGGCGTGACCAGCGTGGAGCGCCGGGCCGTGTACGAGGCGGTCATGGAGGCCGGGTCGCGTGAGGCCAGCCTGATCCAACAGTCGCTGGCTGCGGCGCTCGGCATCGACCTGCCCATCGGGTCGCCCTCCGGGAACATGGTCATCTGCCTGGGCGGCGGCTGCACCGAAGCCTCCATCATGGCAATGTACGGCATCGTGTCTGCCGAGACGCTGCGCAAAGGCGGGATGGACCTTGACGATGCGATCGTCAATTACGTGCGGCGCAAGTATGGCATCATCATCGGTCAGGTCACATCCGAACAGCTCAAGATCAAGATCGGCGCGGCGGTCCCTCAGGACACTGATAACAGCATGGAAGTACAGGGACAGGACCAGGTCACCGGCTTGCCGCGGCCCGTCACGCTGACCACCGGAGAGATCGTCGAAGCGCTGCAGGAGCCGCTGCGCGAGGTCACAGAGACCTGCCGCCGCGTGTTGGAGAAGACTCCCCCGGAATTGGTTGCCGATATCATCGACCGCGGCGTGGCGTTGTGCGGCGGCGGCGCGCTGCTGCGCGGCGTCGACAAGCTGCTGACCAAATCGCTCGGTATTCCCGCTTACCTGGTGGACAACCCGATGACCTGCGCCGCCGAGGGCGCCATCCGCGGCCTCGGCATGATGAACATATTGCGGCGCAATCTGCCGCAGGTCTGAGCCTCGCCCGGCATGCAAACAAAAAGCGGTGGCCACACGGCCACCACTTTGAAATTCTCCACAGGATCTGTCTACAGCTAATCCAGGTAATACGTCATCCTCTGCAGGTGGGTCGCAGGATCGATGTACTGCACGTGGACGTTGCCCGGCACATTGACGCTCGTGGGCGCATAGTTCAGTATGGCCTTTACGCCGCCCTGCACGAGCTTGTCGGTGACATCCTGCGCAGCCGAGGCCGGGACCGTCACCATGGCAATCTTGATGCGCGACTGACGCACACAATCGACCAGCTTCGAGACATCCTCCACCCGGAACCCATCCACCGTCTGCCCGACCTTGGCGGGGTCAAGGTCGAACACCATAGTGACGCGGAAGCCGCGGTTGGCGAAGCCCGGGTAGCGGGCGAGCGCGTGCCCGATGTCGCCCATGCCGACGATCACCACATCCCACATGCGGTTCACCTTTAGGATCTCCCGCAGCTTGTCGATCAGGAACGGGATGGAGTAACCGGTACCCTGCTTGCCGAACTCGCCGAACTGGGAAATATCCTTGCGGATCTGTGCCGCGGAAATCCCCACGTGCTCGCCGAGCTCCTGTGATGAAGTGGTTTTCATCCCCTTCTCTGACATGCGCTGGAGAGCACGCAAATAGATGGGGAGGCGACCGATAATAATGTCCGGAATCTTGTCTGCATTCATGATTGGCCTCGCCTTTCCTTTGTGTGTGTCTATTCACAAATCTACCATAGAATCGGGTTTTGTACAATTCCACACAAAGTACGGATGGATTGTCCGATAGGCGAGCGTGTAGCCATTATTATGATATCTCCCCCGCAAATACTGCAAATCAAATCAACATAGGCGGCTTTGCCCTTCTTACTTGTGCCGCTGCTCAGTTCGTGCTGCAAGAAGAATGGCCGCTATCCTGCATACTCGATGCGGAGAGTGTAGTTCACATAGCTTGCGGAACCGCTGGAAGGCAGGATGGAGAGGCGGAGCAGATACGTCTGCCCGGCGTGCACGCTGAACGACTCCGAGCGTCCGCAGGATGGACCCTCGGAGCCCGGCGCCGCCTCAGCTTGCCCTTCCAGCGTCATCTGAAGATCACCGCTGCCCTGGCAGGCAAGGCTTGCCAGCACGCTAGATCCGGAGGCCGTGAATGCGACAAAGTCTTCCGTATCGCCTTGCGGAGCCGAAACCTCGCTCGAATAGATGAGCGCCCTTGTGCCGGACGGTGAAAGGATCGCACTCACAGCAGTGGCCTCTGCCGAATCATTGTCCGGCGGCGCAACGGCCGGAGTGGGGGAAGGGCTTGCGGCGATTGCCGTAGGTGTTCCCGGAGGTACCGCGGCCGCAGCCTTTCCCACGACCGGCAGACTGTCCGTTGCCGCGGATTGGATGAAGGCCGCGGCCACCCAGCCTTTGCCATCGGGCGCAGCCGCGTAGGCGATCTGCAGCCAGGAGCCGCTGGCATCCCGGCCGGTCAGCGCAGCGCTCTCCTTCGCGTTCAGCATCCCAACACTATCAAACTCGGTCCCCGGGCCTTTGCGTACGTTGATCTGCTGGATCACGGTGCCGCTGGCAGACGGCGTTTCTGTTCCAGCCTCAGCCGTCGGAGAAACGGCCGGCACGCCGATGACCGGAATCGTGTCCTTGTTCTGGACATTGATGTACTGCGCGATCACCCAGGCCATGCCGCCAGGCGCCTGGGGATAGGCGATCTCGAACCAGTCGCCTCCGCTGTCCTTCCCGATGATCTGGATCTTGACGAAGGGAGCTAGCACGCCCAACTGGTCGGCAGTTGCCGAAGGCTGGCTGCGCACGTTGATCTGTGTCGCCGTCATGCCGCTGATGGGCGCGGTCGTCGCGGTTGGCGTATCCGGGATGGGGGTCAGTGTAGGGGATGGTATGGCCGTTGGCGGCAGCGTGGACGTAATGATGAAAGCGGTCGGCGTCGGCCCACCGAGCGAGGAGACCCGCAAGCCGCATGCCGTGAGGGCCATGCTCGTGAGGACCAGGGTTGCAGTTAACTTGCGCACGGTTTAATTGTAATGCAGGGTGGGGCAGCGGCTTCTGAGGATTGTCACGAGCGCAAATGAAAATCGCCTTGGCTCCTGGCCTTGGCGATCTTCCAGAAAGGTAATCCTCTTCGGGGCGCGGCGTGTGTGCATTGCTGGCGCCTCTGGAGAGACTCGAACTCTCGCTTTCGGCTCCGGAGGCCGACGCTCTATCCACTGAGCTACAGAGGCAGCGGCGAGGATTTTACCATAAAGGGCCTTGACCCTTCTGTAGGGGCCAAGAGGGCAGGCGCCAAGCCTGCCCTCTTACGCTCCGTGCGTGTGGCCCTATGGAGTGGACCAGATCCAGACCGGCTGCTCCACGCCTGCGCTGTATTGATAGACGCCAAGGGCAGGAGTCTCGGCGCATTCGCCATTCGGATGGCAGGTGAGCGTGCCCGTCAGGCCTGCCATGCCGGACGTCGCGTACAACGCATCCCGCAAAGCCTGCCGCCCGATTAGATGCGCGCCGCCGCCCGCGTCCACGGCCGTACTCTCGATGGCCGCCTTGATGAGGTTGAACGCATCGTACGCGAACGGTCCCCAGCTCATGTCCGGAGGCTTGCCGTGCCCGTACTTGGCAATGTATTTGTCGATGTAGCCGCCTGTCATTGTATACGCCGAGCTGAACTTCCTCCAGTCCATGCTGGTGAGGCGCAGCCCTTCTATGTCGCTGCCGGTGGTGAGCACCACGTTCAGGTCCCACAGACCGTCCGAGCCCATCAGGTACACGCCATCCGAAGCCTTCAGTCCCGTGGTCACCCGTGCCTCGTTGACGATGTAGCCGGCTGCGGGCGACGAGACCGGCATGTAGACGATTTCCGGAACGCCGTCAGCCAGCTCCCCCAGCTCCTTCCGCATGTCGTTCTTGCCCTGGTAGATCTGCCTTGTCCCGGTGATCGTTCCTCCGAGCGCCACGAACTCCGTCTCGAACGCCTGGGCCAAGCCGGCTGAGTACGGAGAATCATCGTGTATGATCGCCGCGTTCCGAAGCCCGAGGGCATTGTAAGCGTATTCCGCCCCGGACGCTGCCTGCTCGTTGTCGTTCCACGAGACGCGCAGATATCCGGCAGTGCCCGGGTCTGTAATGCTGGCCACGGTGTTCGAGGGCGAGACAATCGAGAACCCCGCCGCTGAGATCGACGGCAGGATCGCCATTGCCTCACCAGAGCAACTGGTCCCGACGATGGCCAGGACGCTGGCATCTTTCAGCAGCGTGTTTGCATCCGTCTGCGAAACGGCCGCGTCGCAGTTGTCCCGGCTGAAGCCGTCGAACTGGATCGAGTGTCCCATAATGGTGCCCGCGTCGTCAACCGCGATCAGCGCGCCGTTCAGCGAGTCGAAGGCCGGTACGTTCAGCAGGTATGCAATGTGCACCGGTTGCCCGGACCGCACCAGTACGCAGCCCAGCGCATCTGAGCAGGACACGCCATAGCTCAGGGTGATCGCTTCATAGTCGAGCTTGGCGTCGTACAGGGCGTTCGCGGATACGACTTGCAGCCGCATCTGGCGCGTGGAATTGTTGATAAAGCGGCGCACATCCCCGGTTGCTGTGAAATTGAGCACCTTCCATACATTCAGCGCGGCCCCGGTGTTGTCCCCCATTTTCACCCACGTGGAATGCACCCAGTCGTACAGGTTCCAGGTCCACGCCTGCGAGGCCTTGGTCGGCCCTTTGTAGTTGACCTTGACGGTGATGCCCGTGATGATGCCCGGCGAGACGCTGGCCGGTACGTTGTAGGTGCGATAGCCCTGGTAGTTCTTCCCCGGCGTCTGGAACAGAACGTACTTGGCCGGCGTATCTACTGTGCCGGATTGATCCTGGGCCTTCAGACTGGCGACAACGCCGACCGTGCTTCCCTGTGTGTTTGTGATGGAAACCGGGAAAAGAACCACCGTCGTGGGCGCGGCCGGCGATTGAGCGGATGCCGCGGGGACGGGGTTGAGCAGCAGCAGGATGAAGATCGCCGTCAGCAGCGGACGTACGAACTTGTGAGTCTTGATGGACATTGGAGTCTCCTTGTGCAGTGAATACCCACATCTGGCTTGGCCGGATTGTGGAGACGCAAAGCCATCAACTTCTAATGCAGGGACGCGGGCCTTGTGATCACGTTAAGAACCCCCGCGGGCGGTTGCCGCCCGTTGGCCGTTCCGTTCACACGATGCTGCCTCGCCTCCTCTCTGTGGCAGGCTGCCTGCCTAGGCCCTTACGCGCGGAGCCAGTGATGCCAGCTCGGTGCGCAATGACTGTACGATTGCCGTGTTGCCTCGCTCGTCGCCCAACCGCCTGAGCTGGTTCTTCTTGTGCGCAAGCTCGCCGCACACCTGGTAGAACCGAGCAGCGGTGCGTCCGCCGGTCAGCAGCGATGTGCTCATGGTGAACGGCGAAAGTGCCCTGCGGTATTGGGCGCTGGTGATCGTGCCCGTTGCGACTTCGTCTCGTAACTGATCTTGCAGCAGCGACCGTTCGCGTACGATCATGAAAACGATGAAAAGACCCATTGCGATCCAGCCGGACCAATCCACGAGGCTGCCGATGGCAAAGCCGGTCAGCCCGCCAATGAGGGTGCCGAAGCTGTTGTGCAGTGCGTGGGCGAACACGGCGCTGGCATATCCGATGGGTATCGCGATCACCTTGATGAGCATCTGCCGGTTCATGCGCGCGACGGCCAGGCTGATGCCGATGAAGGCTGTGAAGAACGGGTGCTGCCAGGCCACCATCACATCCCGGACGAACACCAGTTCCCACAGACCATTCCATCCGCTCGGGACGTAGCCGTGTTCATAGATGTAGAGGACATTTTCCGTGGCTGCAAAGCCCAGCGCGGTGACCCCCGCGTAGATGATCCCGTCCAGCACCGAGTCGAATTCACTACGAAAGAACAGGAAGACCAACAGTACCGCCAGGCCCTTCAAGCCCTCCTCAACGAAGGGCGCGACCAAGGAGGCCGTAGCCTGGTCGGCCATGGTGTCCGAGCCGGTGAACGCGTAGATAGCGACACCAAAGACCGTGTTGATCAGGAAAGCCGCGCCCGCGGCAATGATCGCCCCCCAGCAGAAGGCCGCCCCCAGCAGGATCAATGGCTCCTTCTCGTAGCGGTCCAGCGAATAAATGAACGCGGCCATGAAGAGAGCAGGCACAAAGGCGAAGAACAATGCAACGAGGAAGGGCATCCTTCTTTTCCCGGTAACCCGGCCTGCGGGGGGATCCCGCGGCGTCGGGTCTGCCTCGATTGTACTGACTATTGCTGGAAAATCAAGCCACTGCGCTCGATGCGTGTGCCGTTCGCGGCGATGCCCAACTCCGCCAGAACCTCTTCGGGACGCCCGGTCGTGCCTTCGCGCGCCGATAGCTGCATGATGATCAGATCCTTCGACCCGCTGGCCAACCTCAGCTCCTCGATATACGGGCGCAGGTCATATGCTTTCCCACGGCGCTCGCGGGGCAGGCTGGATGCCGCAAGAATGCGCGCAATTCCGGCTTCCAGGGTGGACGGGTCCAGGTTATCGAGGAGCGTGACTTCATATTCCGCGGAACGGACCTGGACCTGCAATGGAGGCGCTGTCTCCTCCACGCTCTGTACCTCCAGGACTGTGATTCCCGAGGGCAGTGCCGCCTGCAAGCGCATGGACAGCCCGGGCAGTTCCACGTCCGACTGAAGCCGCATGTCCATCACTTCGGCACGGGAGGAGAAACCCAGTGGCAGTGCAGAGGCGAAATTGATCCTGGCCTGGGGATGAAATCCGTGGCTGTACGCCAGCGGGAGGCCGGCGCGGCGCGCGGCGCGTTCCCAGAGGGTTTGCAGGTCGAGGTGCCCAATGTAACGCAGAGCGCCCGTCTTGCTGAATGTGATCCTTGCGCGCATCCTGATCCCTGAGCTAACGGCCCATTACTTGCAGCTCGACGGTGGCAGGCTGGCGGTCGTGGCGCGGCGATTTGACATCCGGGCACTTCCACCCTTCGCCCGGGTGGTCTCGCCGCAGGTCCGAGAACGTGGGGAGGATGCCGCACGCGAAACAGTTCAACCGGCAGTCCACGCGTATCTGTCCTTCCAACGACTGCCGGAAGTCCTGGAAGAGGAACTTCTTGCGCACTGCCGCGCTGATGTGGTCCCACGGGAAGACCTCGTCGGTACGGCGCTGCCGGTGGGTGTAGAAAGCAGGTTCGAGGCCGTGCTCCGCGAAGGCGCTAGTCCACGCTTCCATCTTGGAATGGTCGTTCCACGCGTCGAATTTCGCGCCGTTCTTCCACGCGCTGTAGATGACGTCTGCGATGCGCCGGTCGCCCCGCGAGAGCCACGCTTCGAGCAGCGTGTCATCCGGCTCGGTCCAGCTGAGCTTGATGTTGCGGTCACGCAGTTCACGCTTCAACAGACCCTGCTTGGCGGCGATCTGCTCGCGGCTGTCCACGGCGACCCACTGGAACGGCGTCTGCGGCTTGGGCACAAACGTGCCGACCCCGGCGTGCAGCTTGACCTTCCAGCCGGCAACTTTCCGTCCTTCTGCGATGACGCGCTTGCACAGGTCGGCGATGGCCTGGACGTCTTCGAGCGTTTCGGAAGGATGGCCGATCATGAAGTACAGCTTGATGGTGGTCCAGCCGCGCCGGTAGATCTCGCGCGTCGTTTTAATGAGGTCCTCATCCGGGATGAACTTGTTGATGATGCGGCGCATGCGCTCCGTGGCTGCTTCCGGAGCGAGGGTGAAGCCGCCCGAGTAGTGCTCCCGCAGCTTGTCCATCAGGTCGATGGAGACGGACTCGATGCGCAGGGAGGGCAGCGAGATGGTCAGCTTGCGGCCCTGGAACCGCTCACTGACGCGGTTCACCAGGTCCACCACGTAAGTGAAATCAGATGACGAAAGCGAAAGCAGCGCCAGCTCCTCGAAACCGGTGGCGTTCACCGCTGCCTCTGCCGCATCCACGATCTCGTCCACGCTGCGCTCGCGGACAGGCCGCGTGATCATGCCTGCTTGGCAGAAGCGGCAGCCCCGAGTGCAGCCTCGCATGATCTCCACCGAGACGCGGTTGTGGACGATCTCGATATTGGGAACGATGAAGCGCGTCGGCGGGGGAGGCAGATGCGCCACGATGCGCTTGACAACCGGGTTGGCAATGCCGGGACGGGTCGTCTCCATGTGGGAGAGCGTTCCGTCGTCGAGGTAGTGCGCCTCGTAGAACTTCGGCACGTATACACCGGGAATGAGTGCCAGATACTCTAGCGCCGCCTGCCGATCGAGATGGCGGCCGTCCGGCTTGGCCCGCTGAACGGCGTCGACCACGTCATGGATGACTTCCTCGCCCTCCCCAATGACAAACGCGTCGATGAAGGCGTGCATCGGCTCCGGATTGGTCGCGGCATGCCCGCCGGCGATGACCACGGGGTGCGATCCATCGCGGTCAGCGGAGAAGATCGGGATGCCAGCCAAGTCCAGGATGTTCAGGGTATTCGTGTAGAGAGTCTCGTAGGGCAGCGAGAAGCCGATGATGTCAAACTCGCTCAACGGGTGCTTCGACTCCAGGGAATACAGGGGAATCTCGTGCGACCGCATACGGTCCTCCATGTCCGTCCATGGGGCATAGGCGCGCTCGGCCAGCGCATCGGGGCGCTGGTTGAGCTGGTCGTACAGGATCTTCAAGCCGACGTTCGATACGCCGATATCGTAGATGTCTGGGAAAACGAGCGCCACCCGCGTGCGGATGCTGTCCCAATCTTTGACGACGATGTTCAGTTCGCCCCCCACATACCGACCCGGTTTCTGCACCTCTAAGAGGATCCGCTCGAGGCGGGCCTCAATTTCCTGAGGAGTGAGCATGAGGGCCATTATACCTGATAAGAATTATCAAATTTGCAAGTCCCTTTTCGCATTCGGGCGGTCATCCTATAATGAGGCTGCCTCCGGTACTGGATCCACCTTTCACGCCGGGAACGAACGCTCATCGAGCCGTTCCAGACAGGATGACCGAAATGAGAAAACTCCTGATACTCACACTTTTATTTGCGTTGGCAGGCTGCGGCACGATCTTACCCGCATCGCCCACGCCAGCCCCCACGGGCACGCCGCAGGTCCTCATGCAGACGGTGGTGGTGACGGTGCTGGTCACGCAGTTGATCACCCAGACGCCGGCGGATACGCCTACCGCCACGCTCACCCCCATCCCGACCTTTACGGCGCAAGCTACACACACCGCGGGAACCGCCGCGGCGTCGACAGCTACCTCCTCCACCCCCACAGCCAGCCTGACCCCCCTGGCGACTGTTGCAACCACTGCCGCTGGCCCGAGCGCAACGCTGCCCGCCGGGGCGGGTGGGGGCCTGTTCGCCACACTGGCGCGCTCGAGCGATCATCTCGCATTGAATTGCCCACCCGGCACGGTCACGTTCACGGTATCCACTACAAACCCCAAAGTGGCCGAGGTTGATCTGTTCTACCGCGTCGAGAATCAATCCGGCAGCTCGATCAGCGGCTGGGTTGACGTCGGGAAAATGACCCCCGACGGGAGCGGGAACTACACGATGGACTTTCCAGCCACGCGGGTGGACCCTGATCTGCGCAGCAATAATGTGTGGATCGATTACCAGTTCGTCGGCCTCGACGCGCTCAATCAGGTCGTGGGCCGCAGCGCCAAGATCGTGAAGCAGGTAAGCTTCACACTGGGCTGCCCGGGGTAAACCCCATCGCGAGCCATCAGATGGAAAAAAAAGCAGGGGCGGGAACGAATTCCCGCCCCTACTTTTCTCTTTCGAGTGCTCCTCGACGAGCTCAGGAGGCCAACACTTCAGGCTTCTTGCTGGCTTTGTCTCGTCCCCAGAGCCATAGCGCGCCCAGCCCCATCAGGACGATGGCAAGATTCACCAGCCACCCGAGAACGCCGGGGATCAGCGGGAAGGTCAGCAGCGCAACGACGACGACCGTGATCGCCATGCCTATCACCATCGGCCAGTAGCGATGGCCCGCGAGCGGTGAGTTCAGCCGCCCGAGTAGCCACCGACCCAGGGAGAGGCCGAATACGATCTTGGCCAGGAAGACGACGGTCAGCACGAAGGCCGTGATGAGCGTGAGCAGCGCCAGCAGGCCGAGTACGACGATGGAAGCGCTCAGTCCGCCAAGCGTCAGCAGGCCGAACACGATGGCAGCAATGACCGTCACGAAGAAGATCACCATAAGTGTAAAGAAGAAGCCTGCGTAGGTGACGACTCCCCAGCCAAGACTTGGCAGCGGCTTGTGTTCCAGTTGAGCGCTGACAGCTCCGGTGAAGATCGGGAATAACCACAGCAGAAGCAGGCCGATCAGCAGGAGCGTAACGAGCGAGCGCAACGACCGCAGTGCCCAGTCCGCGACTTTCTGCTGGGAGGTCTTTTCGGGCGGCCGCTGATTCTGTTCGACCGGCCGCGGTGAGTGGGTGATCTTTCCAGCGACCACGCCAGCCGGGATGGTCAGATCAGTATCTTGCGTGTAGTCAAGATTCCCCTTGATCTTCGCCGCCGGGTCAATCGTCAACCCGGGCTTTACGATGGGCACCGGAACGGTGGATTGCCGGAAGAACATGCTGGGTGGGGGGCCGGACTGCGCCTGGCTGGCCTCTCCAACCTCAGCCTTGACATTGCCACCAACATTCCCGGCGATCTCCAGGCTACCGGCGGATGCCAGCACGTTCCGTGCGACATCGCCCGCCAGAAGGGTCTGACCGGTTCCGACGACGAGGTCGCGTCCCACCGAGCTGCCTTTGCGCAGCTCCAGGCTGTAACCGGCCCCCACGACATCGCCGCCGATCTTGGCCTTCTCGCCCACGAACAGGATACCGCCTGCCATGCGGACGTTGCCCGCCACCGAGCCGTTGATAACCACGGTCTGGGCAGCCGTGATGAGGTCACCCGTGATCGCTCCGTTGATGGTGACCGCCTGCGCAAATGCCACGACGTCACCGTTGACCGTTCCATCCAGCACGAACTCCGTGGCCCCCACGTATAGATCGTCATTGATGACCTGACCGGCCTGGATGGTGACATTGTCGCCGCCCCGCCCGTCGAAAGCGTAAGCAGGCGTTGTTGCAAGGATGCTGAGCAGGCTGAGGAGGGTGCCTGCGATCAGCAGTTTCCGGGTAGTTAACATGGTGTTTTCCTTCCTTGAGTGCATGGTCTATGTCATATCTACGTAGGCGGCATCGCGCGGTTGCACTTATTCGACAGCGAAAGCCTCTCGATAGCCTGTCCGCCGGTATTCAGCACCAAAAAAGGCCAGCCGGATCGCTCCCGCTGGCCCACAAAACGTCTCCGCGTATGGCGCAGATGCTCAGCCGATCACGAACTGCCCGTTCTGGTAGAAGAGATCTCCATCGACGCGGATCTCCGAATCCGCCATGTCGCACAGCATGTCCCAGTGCAGACCCGATTCGTTCTTGCTGCCGGTTTCCGGAAAGCCGTGTCCGACCGCGAAATGGATGGTCCCACCCATCTTCTCATCGAAGAGCATGTTCTTCGTGAACCGGGTAATACCGTAATTGGTCCCGATCCCCCACTCACCGAGTACGCGCGCGCCCGCATCCGTGTTGAGCAGCGTGGTCAGCAGGTCCTGGTTCTTGCTGGCTAGTTCCCTGACGACTCTGCCATCTTCGAACCAAAGCTGGATATCCTCGATCTCCTGCCCGGAGAAGATTCCCGGATACTTGAAGCGGATCCAGCCATTGACGGAGTCCTCCACCGGGCTCGTGAAGATCTCGCCGTCCGGATAGTTGTATATTCCATCGGACGCCTCAAACTTGCGACCTCCGATGCGGAGACGGATGTCGATGTTCTCGCCTTTAAGCACGACGTGATCCCGTCCTTTCAGCCAGCCGACCAGCCTTTCCTGCTTCTGGCCCTCATTGCGCCAGAAGGTCACCGGGTCCTCCTCGTTCAGCATCCCTGCGGCGTAGACGAAGTCTGCATAGTCCGCGAGGCTCATATCGGCGTCCTGAGCGAGGGCCGGAGTGGGGAACAGCGTCACGCACCACCGATACCTGCCTTCTGCGGTGCGCCTCATACTCGTGGCGGTCAGTTCTGCGCCTGCCTTCCGGAAGCGGGCGATCCGGCTCGGATCGGTGCCGGCCAACGATTTTGTGTTCTCATCTGCGATGATATACATTTCCGCATCGAACGTTTCGGCTATGAGCTTGCGGACCGGGGAAACAAAGCCCAGCAGCTCGTCGCTTGCGTATCGAAAGAAGGCCTGCTCAGCGCCCGGGATCGACTGCTGGACCCATACGTAGGCGCCAGCCTTCACGGCCTCCGTGTAGAGCGCAAGGTTCAACTCCTGGGCGAGGGGGGTGGTGCGAAGCCAGAACTGCTGACCTGGCTTAAGTTCCAGGGAATAGCTCGTCAGCACTTTGGCGAGCTTTGACACGCGCGGATCGGGCATCTGGGTATTCTCCTCTGTGCGGTTTTCGCATTATACAATGACGCTGCCACCTTCACAGTGGCAGCGTCATTGCGATTGCGTTCGTGCCTTGCCGCAAGCGTGAAGTTGCTACGGAGGCGGGTGCTTGGTGGTGTCGGTGTCTTCTTCCTGTTTGTCCGCTTGCCCGGCACCTTCCGGCTGATCGGATGCGGATCTGGTCCCGTCCGCGTGCGCCAGTTGATGTTGAGGATCAGCCTGGCTTTCTGCCGGAGACCTGGCTTTGTTGTCCTGCGCCCGCGCGGGCGCTGCCGAAGGCACCTTCTTCTGGAGGTGATCGACGGCCGAGGTCAGGTGCGCGCCGAACAGCGTAACAAGAGCAATAATGTAAATGAGGAACAGGAACGCCACGATCGCTCCGAGCGAGCCATAGACGAGCTCGTACCGCGCAAATGGGCTGCTCAAGTACCAGGCAAAGCCGGTGGTGGCAGCCTTCCAGCCGATGGCCGCTGCCAATGCTCCCCAGAAGGCAGCCCACCAGCGCACGGGCACAGTTGGCACCCAGTGATACATCGCGAAGTACAACATGAATACAGCGACCCACGATCCGAAGCTCGATAGCACCGCCCAGGGATTGAACGCGCCGAACAGCGCCTGGTTCGCGCCCAGGCCAGAAAGGTATTTGCTCAACGAGTCCAGGATGATGGAAAGGACCAAGAGCGCGGTCAGCCCCGCGATCATATCCAACCCGATCAGCCGCGCCCGCACGAAATTGCGGTTCTTGGCTTCCGGCCATGCTTCATTGATCTCGTAGGCCAGGTTGTTGAACATGCTGGATGCAGACCACAGAAGGCTGATGAGCACGAAGATGCCCACAGCCGTGCGTTGCTGCAAGACCTGCTGCAAGTTTTGAACGACGAATTGCTGTGAGATGGGCAGCACGCTCTGCACGCCCTGGGTGACCCGCTGCAGCATGCTCTGCTGGTCTAGGAAGTAGCTGCCGGCGAGGATGAATACCAGCATCAGGGGGAAGATCGAGAAGAAGGTGTAATATGCCAGGCTGGCCGCGGCGTGCGGACCCCGGCACTTTGTGAACGTGATGGCGCTGGTATCCAGCACACGCAGTCGTTCGGCTGCCGAATGAGCTGCGTTCCTGGTCGAGTACGTGATTGCCATTGTCCTGCTCTTCTTTCCGGCGGCGCATTCTCCGATCCTGACGGCGTCGCAGGAGGCCGCCTTCCAACAACGGTATTTGCCCGATTAACGTCTGGGCTTCTCCCCCCGTTTTAGCTCCCGGTTGCCTCGTTCCCGAGGCGCTTGTAATAAAAGGTACAATTAACAAATGCCAGTTACCCAACCGAGGCTTTCATGAAGTACATCGGTCAATCTGTGCCGCGCATCGACGCGGCAGCCAAAGTGCGGGGTGAGGCGGTCTTCGCCTCCGATATGGTGATGCCGGGGCAGGCCCATCTGAAAATTGTCATGTCACGCAGGCCGCACGCCATCGTGAAACGCGTCGACGCCTCAATGGCCGAGGCGCTGCCAGGCGTCCTGACCGTGCTCACCTCTCGGGATGTGCCTTGCAATGAGTTCGGCTATTACACCTATGACCAGCCCGTGCTCTGCGGGCCGAGCGAAAAGCCTTACGCCGATCACGTCCGCTTTATGGGCGACCGGGTTGCAGCCGTGGTGGCGGAAACCGAGGCCGTTGCAGTCTCTGCCGCGCGCTTGATCCGGGTTGAGTACGAAGACCTGCCGGTGGTTTGCGACGTGGAAGAGGCAATGAAGCCCGGCGCGCCGGTCCTGCATCCGGATGTGGGCAGCAATGTCTTTGGTCACCATAAGCTGTATAACGGTGATATCGACGCGGGTTTCCGGCAGGCGGATGTCATTATCGAGTCTGTCCTGAATACGCCTACTCAAGAGCATGCCTATCTCCAGACCGAGTCCGGCCTGGCCTACATGGATGAAGAAGGTCGCCTCGCCGTGATCACGACGGGGCAATGGGGCGCCAAGGACCGCAAGCAGATCGCGCATGCATTGAGCCTGCCAGAGGATCAGGTGCGCGTGATCTATCCGATGACCGGAGGCGCGTTCGGAGGTCGGGAAGATATCTCTGTGCAGATCATTGTTGGGCTGGCGGCGCTCAAGCTGCACCGCATGGGCGATCCACACCCGGTAAAGGTTGTCTGGAGCCGCGAAGAATCGATCCTCGGACATTGCAAGCGCCATCCCTTCCGCATCTTCACCCGCTGGGGCGCCACCCGGGCCGGTAAGATCGTGGCTGCCGAAGTCAAACTGCTCGCGGACGGCGGCGCATATAAGTTCACGACCAGCATCGTCACCAGCAATGCTGTGCTCAACGCGCTGGGACCGTATGAGATCCCCAATGTCAAGGTTGATGCGTACGATGTCTACACCAACAACGTGCCGCGTGGCGCCTTCCGCGGCTTTGGCGGCCCCCAGGCGGTTTACTGCGCCGAACAGATGGTGAACAAACTTGCAGCCGAGCTTGGCATGGACGCGGTCGAGCTGCGGATGCGCAATCTGGTCAAAGAAGGCTCTCTCCAAACCACCGGCGCGCCCTTCCCGCCGGGAGTGACCATCCGGGAGGTGACGCAAGCCTGTGCCGAGGGCGCCGGCTGGAGCGGCGGTGCGTCCGGCTGGATGCTGACGAAGCCACGCGAGCAGAAAACGCCGGGCCAGCCTCACCTGCGTCGCGGCCTGGGCCTGGCATGCACGCATAAGAACGTCGGTTTCTCGTTCGGCTATCCCGAGAGCTGTACGATCGGCATTGACCTTTATGGCGAAGCAGATATTGAGCGGGCGGTGATCCGTCATGGCGCCAGCGAGGTTGGTATGGGCGTCCATACGGTCATTGCCCAGATGGCTGCGGAGGCGCTGGATATCCCGATGGAGCGCATCGAGCTCGTTTCCACAGATACGGCTTTGGTGAGAGATGCCGGCTCCGTTTCCGCCTCGCGCATGACGTTTTTCGTCGGCAATGCCATCAAGGAGGGCGCTGAAAAAGCACTGGAACGCTGGGAGAACGAAGAGCGTCCCGTTCACCTCGACCACACCTATTTGCCGCATCCAACCACCACGCCCGACCCGGAAACCGGCCAGTGCGACCCCAACGTGGCGTACGCCTACACTGCGCAAGCTGCGGAGGTGGTCGTGGACATGGAGACCGGACAGGTGAAGGTCGATAAGATCTACTGTGCCATCGATGTCGGCAAGGCGATCAATCCGCAACAGGTCGTCGGGCAGATCCAGGGCGGGCTCGTACAGTCGGTGGGCTACGCCACGATGGAAAAGTTCATTGAGCGCGATGGCCGCGTGCTCACGCCGAGCCTATCCACGTACATGATCCCAACCGTGCTGGATATCCCCGGTGAAATGAATATCATGGTGTTGGAGATTCCCGACCCGCGCGGCCCGTGGGGTGCTCGTGGCCTCGGGGAGGTGATGAACATGTGTCTCGTTCCGGCAGTGACCGCAGCGGTGCACGACGCAACAGGCGTCTGGTTCGATCACTTTCCATTGGTTCCTGAAGAGGTGCTGGCCGGGCTGGCTCGCGCGGCGTGAGCTCTCGTAGCCACGCACCATAGCCGCGGCCAGCAGCCTCACGCTCCAGGCACTCGGCGGGTTTCCTGAGCGAGGGGATGGGTTAGGCGGCTCACCTCATCCCGGCAGTGCATCGAATGGGGAAAACGCGACGTGTCAAAAGTCATGTCGGGAATGGAAGAATGCCATATTGCCGGACGCGCCGGCCGACGTATACTGATTCTATTCACTTCGTAAGTCCAATAAACTTAGTAAGCTCCTTCGGTTTGGTTTGGAAATCCAGTCCTATATGGAAAAAGCGACCCGCACGCACACGAAGGAACACAACCGCAATCTGGTTTTGACGACCATCTTCGGCCACGAGAATATCAGCCGGGCAGAGATCGCACGCGTCACACGCCTCACTCCCACAACCGTATCTGACATCGTATCCGATCTGCTTGAGCAGGGCCTGGTTCGGGAGATCGGCGTCGGGCAGTCGCAGGGCGGGAAGAATCCGATCCTCCTGAGCCTGATCGACGATTCGCGCTGGCTGATCGGGCTCGACCTTGCCCAGAACGAGTTCCGCGGCGCCGTGGTGAACCTGCGAGGCAAGCTCCGAGATGTGGTCACGATCCCCGTGGCCGATGAGCATCGTACCGACGCCCTTCCTCTCGTATACCGGCTCATGGACCGCCTCATCGAGAATACGAGCCAGCCGCTCTCGGGCATTGGTATCGGCGCGCCGGGGCTTGTCAATACCAATGAAGGTTTGGTGGTGAATGCGGTCAATTTCAACTGGAAGAACCTGCAGCTCACACGCCTGCTGAAAGAGCGCTACCGGCTTCCAGTCCACATCCTGAACGATTGCCAGGCTGCTGCCATCGGAGAGCGTACATATGGCAAAGGTGCCCGAAAGGAAGAGAACCTGGT
>DATKAF010000245.1:0-4504 GCA_035498395.1 Anaerolineales bacterium | reverse complement strand
GTAGGTAGCGGCTTCGGCGGCCGCACGATGATCGGGGTGATTGATGTATTCGTTGCCGTAGTACCAGTTGCCCGGGTCGCCCGCAACAACCACCTCCGGCTTGAACCGCCGAATCTGCCGAAGGATGAGATCGCGCGGAGGGTGCGGGCCGTGAGCTACGGGCCGTTTCAGCCCTATATCGAGATTGCGGGGTACCGGTTTGAGTACAAGCCCGACCACAAGTGAAGCTAGTCCGCGGCGAGGAACGGGAGCGGCCAGGAAACGCTAGATCTGTCTTGCCATGCGCTCGCAGATCTTCCACATCTCGACATAGTCATACGCCGAACGGAAGAGAGGGGCAAGGTCCTTCGGCTCGAGGCCGCTGTTGCAGATGTCTTGCAGGAAGTCCGGCAGCATGCCGTAGTGGGCCATCCCGTCCAGGTTAATATCGAAATCGCGGCGCTTGCCCGCCATCGATCTTGCCAGCGGGCGGTTGTTCCCGTTCATCTCCTGCCACCTTCTTAGAATGGCTGTGACCTTGCCGGCAAGCTCCATGTCGGCATCGTCGAGATCGATGCCGGCCTCTTCCACAATCCCCTTCCGCGCCAGGTATGTGGCTCGCTGCCAGCGCGGCCAATCCGCTATCTCGGCCGGGTCTGCCGCTTCGTCCTGGCTGGCAAGCCATAGGCCCTGGGTGATCTGATCAAGCAGGCGCTGCTCATAGCGGACCTTCAGGAAATCCGTGGCATCGCGCAAGTGATAGGTCGGATGGTCGCCTTCAGGATGCTGATGGATCGCGGGATTGAAGCCCGCCTCGAACTGCGCGATCCCCTGCCAGATGTTCAGCTCTTCCTCATCGTAACCACCTGCCCCGCTGTCTTCAAAACGATACCAGCGATAGTCGCGTATGGGAGTCAAATAAGCCACCCCGTTTGCCTGACACTCAATTTCGGAACGGCGGTGCTGCTTGCGGCGCGAGTCTTGCGAGGCGCCGAATGCCGCAAAGCTTCCGAACCGCGGGCCGGGCAGGGCGGCTGCGCCGTTGATATCGGTGCCAAGGGCAACGCCGCGGCCGCCCATTTTGGCGGCAGCGTAGAGATAGGCCTGCGCCCACGACGTGCTGGAGCCTGCACAGGGATTCGGAAGTTTGCCGGCCAAGTCCGGCATGCAACGGCGTAGTCCAGCCACGTCGCCCTGATTGATAATCGGCGCCACTACCCCGCCCAGCCGGCCGATGCGCTCGATCTGGTCGCCTCGCTTGCTGGCCTCGTGCGCCACCTTGTGAACATCACCCGTGCCGTATTCCTCGCCCGTCTCCGGGTCAAACTCGGCCTCGCCGCTGAAGAGCAGGTCCCGGAACCACGAGTGCGAGCAGATCACGGGGTAATGGTGCTGTTCCGCGATCGAGAGCGCCTGGTCCGTAGCCTTTTCCGACATGTGGTCCAGGTCCAGGATCATGCCGCGCTTC
The DNA here is from genome assembly GCA_035498395.1 of Anaerolineales bacterium. Taxonomy (GTDB): domain Bacteria; phylum Chloroflexota; class Anaerolineae; order Anaerolineales; family Villigracilaceae; genus Fen-1038. The sequence goes on along the minus strand of DATKAF010000245.1, from coordinate 3,057 downwards.
ATCATCTCCTCGAGCAGCAGGTGCCCGTACTGGTTGAGACCGCGTGTGTTGGCGTGTCCGCCCCGCAGCCGCGGCGGTTCGTCCGTGTCATACAGATCCCGGATACCCGGGATATGGTCTAGGAGTGTTGTTCGATGCATGGCGCGCAACCGCGGCCCTGCGATCGCCGCCGTGCGCTCGAGCTCATCCACGACATCTTCGCCGTCACGGTCCAGGCGGTAGCGCACGCCCGTCTTCCACGCATCTTCCACCGACCACCGCTCCCCGCTGAGGAAGATAGTAATCAATTCAAGGAACCGCATGTAGATCGCAGTTCCGCCGAAAGCATTGTTGCTGAGATGGATCGGCGTGATCTGTCGCACGCCCAGGTCGTGAAGCCAGTCCAGTTCCCGCCCAATCAGCTCGCGCGCCCTATTGAGATCCCCTCCGCACGCTTTTTCCAGGTCGTCCACACTACGCCAGTTCCCCAACGAATCAACTTCCACGCCGAGGATGATCGCCAGCTTGTTGTCAGCAATGATTCTCTCGGCTTCCTCCGGCGTATAGGCGATCTGCATCCATCCCCTACTAGGCCCGCCAGCCTGCGAATCGAGATGCTCAGCCATGGCCTTCATGGCCTTCACTTGTTCGGCGATGGCACTCTTGTCATCATGGGGAAGCAGCGGAGCCGACTTGGAGGCAAGCAGCTCGTTGTTGACCGCCAGGCAGGTGATGAGCCGGAGCCCACCTTGGTAGGCTCGGTAGATCCAATCAACATAGGCCTGTTGATGCACCAAGCTGGTGAACCGCGGCCACACAATGAAGTCCGGCCACCCTCCACTCGCCAAGTGCCCGATCTCGGGATTGAGATTGATCAGGCCGCCGTGGATCGGCTCGCACGAGCTCAACGCATACTGCATGCCATCCGAACCCGGGTGATCCGGATCATACGGCAAGCCCCAGAAGGCCCTGCCGCCAAATGCCAAGTGAGCCATCAGGTGGGCGTGCAAGTCGGCGAAACCCCACAGCGGTGCCGCCGGTTCGGCTTCCCAATAATCCCCGCCGAGTGGAACACGCGGGGCTTGCGACGATGATGAGTCTCCGCTCATGGCTCTCCCTGAGGTCAGTCGGCTATCCAGTCGGCTCGTCTCGAGAAAATTATAGCATCTTTAGGACTATCTTTATCTCAATTTCTCGTGCCGCGCCCCTGCACAAGGTCTCATGGTTCTACATGCCTCGCTAAGCTGCCTGCTCCGAAGGCTCGTCGCGCTGAAGGATCATGACCCGGTAGGCCTCCGCGGCCTTCAGACCTTTCTCCTTGCCCTCTTCTTCAGCCCACTGGTGCATCCACTCCTCCACGTCGTGCGTATCCACCTGGCTGACGTGCTTTTTGAGCGCCTGGATCTTGATATCGAGCGTTTCGGAGATGTCCACCCAGGTATCCGGCTTCTCGTTGCCGTGGACGTAGAGCTTCTTCACGTTGTGCGGCGGCAGGCCTTCGTCGAGCAGGTCGGCGAAGATCATGCGCGTGCCGGCTGACGGAAAGACCGCGTAGGTAGCGGCTTCGGCGGCCGCGCGATGATCGGGGTGATTGATGTATTCGTTGCCGTAGTACCAGCTGCCCGGGTCGCCCGCAACAACCACCTCCGGCTTGAACCGCCGAATCTGCCGGGTCAGGTCCTTGCGAAGCTGGATGGAGGCGACCAGCTCTCCATCCGGATAATGTAGAAACACGGTCTCCTCGATGCCCAGTACCTTGTTGGCCGCGCATTGCTCGTCCTCGCGCAGGCGCGCCAGTTCCGCCTTGTAGCCGGCGTCCTTGGACTCATCGTTCGAGCCCGCATCGCCGCTGGTAATGATCACGGAAACGACCTTGCAGCCCGCTCGCGCCCATCTGGCAAGGGTTCCGGCAACGGTAAAGTCCTGGTCATCCGGATGGGCGTGAATGCTCATGGCAGACTTTGGGATGTATTCTGTGTCGTTGGTCATGGCGCCCATTCTACTTGAAATTCAAGACCGCCGCACTCCGAATTGGACGGGCCGGACGCAACGCTCTGATACAATCGCCGCGGTCCACTTTCATCGTTCATGCCCCATCGCCAGATAGAGGCCGTTCCACCCATGTATCCTTCTGCGGGCAAGAAGTCTGTCTTCGTCATCGCATTACTGGTCGCCTCGCTGATCCTGGCCGCGGCTGTCACGTACACACAGGTCAGTTCCCTCGGCATTCACTTCCTGCGCGTCCAGCAGGAGAAGGTGCATGTCCAGATGATGCAGGGCGTAGCCGGCAACCCTTGGCAATACCGCATCCTGGCAGACGCGCTGATGGACCCCTTCCTAAAGCTCGCCAAAAACGCGGGCTGGCCTCAACCGGAGAGCCTTACCTTCATCGCCTTCCGGTTCCTACAGTGCCTGTTGATCTTCACGCTGGCGGGCGTCTACTATCGAAGGCTTGGGCTGCTGCTCTACGAGAGCCTGATCGGCCTGTCCATCTTGGCATGGAGCATGTCGCTATCGCTGTATAACAGCGATCTCTCGTTCAACGTCTTCTTCGACATCGCCTTCTACCTGCTCGCGGCGACCTTGATCCTCAACAAGGCCTACTGGTGGACCGTCCTGCTGATGGTCCCCGCCGCGCTGAACCGGGAGACCTGCGTCCTCATTCCGTTCGCGGTGTTCTTCGCCGCGCGCACCACGGAAACGGACGAGCGGCAGCGTCGGTGGGGGTACATCGCCGCGGGGACGGGCCTGCTGCTCTTCGCGGTCATCTCGATAGGGCTTCGAATCTACTACGTGCCGCAACAGTTCCTGACAGCGGACGGCCTTTATCCCGGCCTGGGCTTGTTCGTCTTGAATCTCAACCGCTGGATCACGTGGGAACAGCTTGCCATTACACTGGGCATCATCCCGCTGCTGGCCTTGTTTGCCTACCGGGCGTGGCCAGGACCGTTGAAAGTCTTTTTCTGGGTCATCATCCCGGCCTGGCTCGCCATACACCTGTTTGCGGCGCTGGTTGCGGAGACGCGCTTGCTGCTGGTCCCCCAGGCAGTGGTCTTCATCCCCGGAGCATTGTTCGGG
>DATKAF010000244.1:0-6775 GCA_035498395.1 Anaerolineales bacterium | reverse complement strand
CCTGCGCGCCTCTTCGCCGAACTTGAGCACGGCCGGGATATCGCCGCCGTATTTCCGCGTCAGGTTGTGGACAAGGTTGAGGCGTTCCTCCACCTCGTCCAGGCGCTTCGGGTTGTATTCGATCTCTTCCAGGTAGTCGCGCAAGCTGCGCACGAGCTCGGCCAGCGTGTCTTCCAGCAGCGCGGCCTGATCGGCAAGCTCCGCCTGGGCGGTATCGATCTTGGCAAGCCCTGCCAGGGCGCGCGAGGCCTGCCCGACCAGATCACTGGCCGCGGTCGATTCCTGGGAGCCCTCATCAAGGACTTCCAGGGCTTGCTGTGCGAATTCGGCGAGCGACTCGGCGTTCGCCAGCCGGTCACGCTCCTTGCGAAGCTCTTCTTCTTCACCCGTCCTCAGGTGGGCATCTTCGATCTCTCCCGCTTGGAAGGTCAGCATTTCGACGCGCCGCTCGGCATCGGCCTGGGCTTCGCGGATTTGCCGCAGCTCCGTCCGCACGTCTGCCAGCTTGCGATAGGTGCGCTGGAACTCGCCGAGCGGCTTGCCCACGTCGGCGAACCGGTCGAGCAATCCCATGTGAGCGCGCGGGTCGAGCAGCGATAGGTGCTCCGACTGCCCGTGGATATCCACCAGCGATGAACCGATCTCTTTCAGCAGAGCCACACCCACGGCACGGCCGTTGACGCGGGCAATGTTGCGGCCCTCGCGTCGGACCTCGCGCGAGAGCGTGACATAACCGGGATCGTCCAGCAGGTCTTCGCGCCGGAGGACTTCGGTGACAGGCTCTTTTTCCGGGCCGGTGAGCTTGAAAACTGCCTCCACCAGGGCGGCGGCGGAATCCGTGCGGACGACGGTCGTGTCGGCGCGCCCGCCGATCACCATCTCGACCGCGTCGAGGATGATGGATTTGCCCGCGCCCGTTTCGCCGGTCAGGATGATGAGCCCCTGGCCGAGCGTCAGGTCCAGCTTATCGATGATCGCAAAATTCTGTATGTGGAGTTCTGTAAGCATAATTCATCTGACCATTAGTTTTTTATTTAATCACAGATGAACGCAGATGAACACTTGTGTAAGGACGACCCAAAGAATGTTGAAGCAATCGTGCAGCTAATCAGCCTCCAATACGCAGACCAGAGATCTGCGTATACGCGGCGGGGACAGCGAGGAACAGGTAGACAACCATCCAGATGGCGGGAAGCAAAGCGCCTGTGAAAGGATGCCCGCCAAACAGCACGCCGAGGATGGGCCCGACGCTGAACATCAGCAGTGCCGGCAGAGCGCCGACGATCATGCCCACGGCCGCCGTGGCAAACAGCGCCCGCGAGCGATGCCGATGGATGGCGCGCAATACCATGTTGCCGGTGAATACTCCCGCCGCCGGAGCGATGAACAGCACCAGGATGCCGAAGAAGAAGCCGCTGACCAGGTAGATGAGCCCGCTGGCGAACGCCGAGAGCACGGCCGCAACGACAAATGCGGAGATGTAGTCATACCATTCGGCCGTGTCGAACTTCTTCTGCTGCTCGCGCACGCATTCGGGGCAGCGGTAGCCCGTGGGGGTGCGGATGGCGCATTCCGTGCAGATCGGTCGGTTGCAGCGGTTGCAGCGCAGCGTCGTCGGCCGGTTCGGATGGATGTAGCAGTACAGGGTTTCCACTTGTGTCATCGGTCTTCGTCCTCAGGGTTTCGAGCGTTGCCACGCCACCGGTCTTGCTAGAGGTGGGGCTGGTTCAGATGCGCGTTCAGGTTGCGGTAAAAATAGCCCGGGTCGCCGAAGCGCACAAAGCGCGCCGCATACGAGGCGGCGCGGACGTCCACGCGGTCGTTCTCGTCGAGCGGAAGGGATGGCTGGCCGTCGACGCTGACGACCGAATTGTCACTTTTCACGATGATGCTGACCGTGGCGCCTTCCGCCAGCACGACGGCCCTGTCGACGGATAGATGCGGTGCGATCGGCACCAGCAGGATATTGCGAAGGTCGGGCGGCAGGATCGGCCCTCCGGCGGCGAGGGCGTAGGCCGTGGAGCCGGTGGCGGTCGCGGCGATCAACCCGTCGCACACGAAGGTTGTCAACAGGCGCCCATCGACGCTGGCGCCGAGCCGGACGGCCCTCAGTGCAAGCCCTCGGCCGACGACCACTTCATTTAATGCCTGCCACGTTGCAAGGGTTTCTCCGCTGCGCACGTGCTCGGCTGCCAGCATCATGCGCTGCTCGATCCAGCCTTCGCCCTTCAGCAGGCGCTGGAGCATCTGCGACCACTCGCCGCGTTGCACCTGCATCAGGAAACCCAGGCGGCCCATCATGATGCCCAGGATGGGAACCCCGCTGGCTGCGCACAGGTGACCAGCCCGGAGCATGGTGCCGTCGCCGCCCATGGCGATCAGCAGATCGTATTCGCCCGCGCGGGTCCTCTTGCGGAGGTCCTCGTCGTAGATGGAGCCGTGCGGTGTTTCCACACCGTGTTCCTTAAGGAACTGCACGACCCGCTCGGCTTCGGCAACCGCTTCTGGCAGCTTTGAGTAGAAGGCCACTACGGGCCGCTTCGGTACGAACTCCTCCGCCATGGGGAAGAATTATAAGCGATTAGCCCCTGGCTATTAGCACAGGTGTCAAATGTCTAAGGTCAGCCCTACCCGCCCCTTCTCGATTCACGCCTCACTCCCTACAATCTCTGATTGCAGACCTTGCGAAAGCCGCATCCGCGGCAGCGGGCAGGGTCCTCATGAGAGCGCAGCACATCGCTACGCATCTCATCACGGCGCATCTCCGCCAGGTGCTCGAGCAGCGCGGACTCAAGTTGCCGCGTATAGTCCACGGCGAAGTTGCGGTGCGGATAGTGGATGAGCCCGTATGGAGGGCGTACTCCGTAGGTCTTCTCGACCAGCAGACAGTAGGCGGCCACCTGGAAGATGTGCGAGTCGTAAGGTGCTTCAGGCGTACGGCCCGATTTCACCTCCACCGGGATCATCTGCCCATTCTGCTCGATCAAATAATCGGGCTTGCCGGTCAGGCCGAGGCTGTGGTCGAACAGCGGCTTCTCGACCGCGCCCCATGCCCGCGTATCGGTGTATACGACGCGTCCGCCGGGAAGCCCGGTCTGCCTGCGCTGCCGATTCGATTGCCAGAGCAGCACGATGGCGATGAGGAGAGCGAGGAGGGCAAAATACAGCATGTCTTCGACGGGAAGGGTACAAATGTTGGATGCCGGTTGAGGCTTGTGACGATGCCTGCCTACTTTAATATCGAGAGCGTTGCGTAGGCGACGATCAGCAGGATGCCCATCAGCAGCAGGACGTAGCCGGCTGTCTGGAGCAGGCCGGCCGCTACCACGCGCCGACCATGCTGGCGGTGCAGCTCGGTCCCCTGGGCCATCTCGCTCTGGTTCTCTGATTCGATACCCTGCCTGCGGTACCACCAGGCGCGCCGGCAGTAAAGATAGGTGCCGATCTCGGAGGCACGGATAATGGGCGGCATGCCAAGGAGTATAGCACATTTATTCTAATTGGCCGCGTCCGGCGATTCCCGCCGCCATTGATATTGTCATTTGTGCCCGCCGCCGGTATAATGTGTGCCTCTCGATCGGGCGGGTAGCTCAGTTGGTTAGAGCACTGCTTTGACATAGCAGAGGTCGCAGGTTCGAGCCCTGTCTCGCCCACACCGCAGCTTCCGGAATCCCACGGATTTCGGAAGTTCGCTTCTACCGGCTTGCCCTGCCCGTGCATCGTGTTCCATATTGTTACATCTTGTACAGCCCTCGCAGCGCGCTTATAATCCTTCGCAATCCAACTTCAGAAATTGCAAAGCCTTGCTCCGCATGGAGCGCATCATCCGCATACTGGTGAATTTGCCCGTTCCCAACTGGATGCGGGAAGCTGGAAAGCCTGCCGGCTGGCAAACACGCCCGCAACACAACTGTCAGCGGCAGCAGATCCCTCCCATTGGTGTCGTATAGCGCCCCCGGCGCTATTTCACATATCTTGTGCCAAGGAGGACGATCATGAAGCAACATGCGTTTCGGCTTGTGGCTGCCATTGTGGGCCTGAGCCTGCTCCTGACCGCGTGTGGTCCGCAGAAGGCGGCGGGCGGAGACACGATCAAGATCGGCGGATCGCTCTGCCTGACGGGCATCCAGGCGCCACTGGATGAGCCGGCCGTGCGCGGCGCCCAGCTGGCTGTGGACTACATCAACAGCAAGGGTGGTGTGCTCGGCAAGAAGCTCGAGTTCATCAACCTGGACGGCAAGAGCGACCCGGTCACCGTGGGCAACAACGGAGTCCAGTTGGTCCAGGAGGGCGTCGTCGCCATCGTAGCGCCCAGCGACTTCGACTTCGGCGGCCCCGCCAGCCGCGAGGCGCAGAAGGCAGGCATCGTGGGCATTTCACCCGCCGCCTCTTCGCCGCTGTACGGGTCTGCCACATTGGGGGACAAGCAGTTCACGATGTCCATGTGGAACACCACCATGGGCGCGGCCGCGGCGGAATATGCCTATAACGTCAAGGGCTATCACTCCGTCTACGTCGTCACCGATACGTTCATCGACTACACCAAGTCCCTCAGCCGCTACTTCATCGAGGCCTTCAAGCACCTGGGCGGCACGGTCATCTTCGAGGACAACTACACCCAGGGCGACCAGGATTTCTCGGCGCAGTTGGCGCGCCTCAAGGCCTCCTCGCAGAAGCCTGACTTCCTCTACATTTCCTCCTACATGCCGGACCTCGCCACGATCATCCGCACCATCCGGGAAGCGGGGCTCAATTACCCGGTGTTCGGCGGCGACTCCTACGATGACCCGGGGCTGTTCAGCGCCCTCGGCACGCAGTACGGCAGCGATGTGACCTTCGTCACGCACAGCTTCATCGCCCCGGGTGTAACCCCGGACATGGAGAACTTCATGAAGCTGTACGAGCAGAAGTACGGGAAGCCCGTCGATACGTTGTGGGTTGCAACCGGCTGGGATGTCGTCATGATCCTGGCGCAGGCGATGGAGAAGGCTGGCAGCACCGACGGCGCGGCCATGGCGAAAGCGATGGAGAGCACAGAGTACAGCCTCCTGACCGGCAAGCTGAAATGGTCGGATGCCGCATCGGGCCATCAGCCCGATATCGAGGCGCCGATCGTAACGCTGACGGGAGGCACGCCCGGGTTCATCGGCTGGTTCCGCCCCGCCTACCTGCCTCCTCCGTAAACCGTCCTTTGCAGCGCAAGGCGTTTTAGAATCAGTTCCCCCGCCCGAGCAGGGCGGGGGAAACCTCTCGCATCAAAAACCGTCAGCAGGAGCAATTGCATGGCGTTACCTTCCGAGCAAGTGCATGACCCGGAAACCCTGGTGGTCAAGGACATCACCAAGCGCTTTGCGGGGCTGGCTGCATTGCAGAACGTCAGCCTGGCCCTCAAACGGGGTGAGATCCTGGGGTTGATCGGCCCGAACGGGTCGGGAAAGACCACGCTGATCAACGTGGTGACCGGCCTGCTTCCCGCCAATGGGGGGCAGATCCTGGTCGGGGACATCGACATCACGAACAAGCATTCGTATGACATCGCGCACAACGGCGTCTCGCGCACGTTCCAGACGATCCGCCTCTTCCGCGAGCTGACCGTCCAGGAGAACGTGGAAGTGGCGGCCTTGAGCGTAGGCTTCCCGCGGCGCGAGGCGCGCGTGCTGGCGGCTCAGGCGCTGGAGGAGATGGGTATCTCGCGCTGGAGTGCGTACCTGGCCGGCGAGCTGCCCTATGGACTCGAACGCCGCGTGGAGGTCAGCCGCGCACTGGCGATGAAGCCCCGATTCCTGCTGCTGGACGAGCCCGCCGCCGGCCTGAACGAGGACGAGAGCGCCGAGCTTGTCACCATCCTGAAGCCGATCCCCTCCGAGAAAAACCTGGGGATCCTGATCGTGGATCACGACATGCGGCTGATCATGGGCTTGTGTCACCGGCTGCATGTGCTGAACTACGGGAAGACGATCGGTGAAGGCACGCCGGAGGAAGTCCGGAGGATCCCGGCGGTCGTCCAGGCGTACCTGGGCAAGGCCGAGGAAGGAGCTGAGCGTGCTGTCGGTCAGTAATATTCATACCCGCTATGGCGCCATCAAGGCCTTGCGAGGCATCAGCCTGGAGGTCAGCGAACGGGAGATGGTTGCGCTCATCGGCGTGAACGGGGCGGGCAAGAGCACCACGCTTGCCACCATTGCCGGTGTGCTTCACCCGGTGGAGGGCACGATCACGTTCAACGGCGAGTCGATCGTCGGCAGGACCCCGGAGACGATCGCGCGCAAGGGCATCTCACTGGTGCCCGAAGGGCGCGAGATCCTTGCCAGCCTGACCGTCGAGGAGAACCTGCGGCTGGGAGCCTTTGTCCGCAACAACCGCCAGGAATATCAGAAGGACCTGGAGGACAACTTCGCTCTCTTCCCGATCCTGAAGGAGCGCTTCCATCAATTGGGCGGCACTCTCTCGGGCGGCGAGCAGCAGCAACTTGCGATCGCGCGGGCCCTCATGTCGCACCCGAAGCTGCTCATGCTGGACGAGCCCTCGCTGGGCCTGGCTCCGATCATCGTGGACCAGATCTTCACGCTGATCCGCTCCCTGCACGAGCGGGGCGTCACGATTCTGCTGGTCGAGCAGAACGTCGAGCGCACGCTGGAGATCGTCGACCGGGCCTACCTGCTGCACACCGGCACGATCCAAACCTCGGGCGATGCGAAGCAGATGCGCAGCCAGGTTGACATCGAGGGTGTATACCTCGGCGGCAGCCAGCGCAGCTGAAGAAGGAGTGTAACGC
>DATKAF010000243.1:0-2038 GCA_035498395.1 Anaerolineales bacterium | reverse complement strand
GGCCGCGTGACCGGCGAGCCGGGCGTCACGATCCAGCAGCTCTGGCAGCAGACGGAGCCGGACGGATGGTGGCCGCCGGTCGTGTCGGGAACCATGTTCACGACGCTTGGGGGATGCCTGGCAGCAAATGTGCATGGCAAGAACAACTTCCAGGTCGGGCCCATCGGCGAGCACGTGGTCCAGTTCACGGCGCTGCTGCCGACGGGCGCCCGCGTCACTTGTTCTCCAGGCAAGAACGCGGACCTTTTCCACTCGATGATCAGCGGGTTGGGGATGCTGGGTGTTTTCACGTCAATCACGTTGCAGATGAAGCGCATCCACTCGGGACTGCTCGAAGTCTCGGCGCGGCCTTCGCGCGACCTGCGCGAGCACCTAAGCGACATGCTGGAGAACGCTCCCAGCAGCGACTACATTGTGGGCTGGGTCGATTCGATGGTTAGTGGACGCGGGCTCGGCCGCGGACAGATCCATGCGGCGCGCTACCTGGATGAAGCGGAGGACCCGCGCGCGAAGCAAACCATGCTGCTGCAGAACCAGGTGCTGCCGCCGCGGATCATGGGCGTCTTTCCGAAGTCGATCCTGTACCTCTTCATGAGGCCGTTCGCCAACAACCTGGGCTGGGGCCTGGTCAACGCGGCAAAGTACGCCACCAGCCTGAGGCGTCACACATTCCGGCAATCGCACGCGGCATTCCACTTCCTACTGGACTACGTGCCGAACTTCGAGCGGGCCTATGGCCGCGGCGGGCTGATCGAATACCAATCGTTTCTCCCCAAGGAGACGGCAGAGGATGCGTGGCGGGAGCTCATCCAGCTCTCGGTGAAATGCGGCTTACCGTCCTACCTCGGCGTCACCAAACGCCATCGCCCGGATGCATTCCTGCTGACGCACGCGGTGGATGGGTTCTCGCTGGCAATGGATTTCAAAGTCACAGACGGCAATCGCGCCAAGCTGGGCGCGATGCTGCAGGACTTTGACCGGATCGTCCTGGAGGCGGGGGGCCGGTTCTATTTTGCAAAGAACAGCGAGACCACCCGGGAGACTGCTTTGCGGTTCCTCGGAGAAGAAACGGTGGCCGAGTTCAAAAAGCTGAAGAAGCGGTGCGATCCGAACGGTCTGCTTGAATCGGATCTATACCGGCGAGTGTTTGCGTGAGGGAAGAGCACTGAGACGCGCCAGGTGCGCGGAGTCCGGAGCTGCCATACTGGTTGAGCAGGGTGTCTACTAATGGAAAAATACGATCTTATTGTTATCGGTTCGGGGCCGGCTGGCGAGAGGGGCGCGGAGCAGGCTGCCAAATTCGGCAAACACGTAGCTCTGATCGAGCAGGCCGAGTACCTGGGCGGGGCAGGAATCAACACCGGAACGGTGCCCTCCAAGACGCTGCGGGAGACAGCACTCTTCTTCTCCGGGCTGCAACAGCGCAACCTATACGGGATAGACTACTCGCTGAAAGGCGGGCTCTCGGTGCGCGAGTTTATGCACCGGGAGCGGATCGTCGTCGGGAATGAGCGGAGGCTCGTCACCGGGAAGATCGACCGCCAGGGAATTACGCGCATCCATGGGAAAGCCGCCTTTAAGGACGCGCACACGCTGACAGTCAAGAAGGAACGCGGGGCATCGGAGCTACAGGGAGAAATCATCCTGGTGGCAACCGGCTCGGCGCCATACCATCCGCTGGATATCCCGTTCGACGGCAAGCTCATCTTCGATTCGGATACGCTGCTGCACCTGAAACGCATGCCGGGAACGATGGGTGTGCTGGGCGGAGGCGTGATCGGCGTGGAGTATGCCTCGATCTTTGCGGCGCTGGGAGTCAAGGTTACGCTGATCGAAGGCCGCGAGCGGATCCTGTCTTTCATCGACGCGGAGATCATGGAGCGGCTGGTCCGCCAATTGGAGGGCATCGGCGTTACATTCCTGCTGAATGAGCACATGAAGCGTGTCGAGGCCAGCGAGGATCACGTGACCATGACGCTGGAGAAGGCCGGGCGGCAGGACTACGACATCGCGCTGATAGCGGCGGGACGGCAAAGCA
>DATKAF010000242.1:0-14406 GCA_035498395.1 Anaerolineales bacterium | reverse complement strand
TGGATGCCGGGCCTGGCGCATCTCTCGGACGGACAGGAAGCGACGGCCGTGGGCGTCGGGATGGCCCTGCGCCCCACCGATACCATCACCAGCACACACCGCGGCCACGGGCACATCATCGCCAAGGGCGGACGCGTGGAGCCCATGATGGCAGAGGTGATGGGCAAGGTGACCGGCTACTGCCGCGGCAAGGGCGGCGAGATGCACATTGCGGACGTGTCGCTCGGCATCCTGGGCGCGAACGGGATCGTGGGCGGCGGGCTGGGTATCGCAGCAGGCAGCGCCTTCACCGCCAAGCGGGAGGGCAAAGGCCGTGTCAGCGCAGCCTTCTTTGGCGACGGCGCGGTGAACCAGGGCATCTGGTACGAGACGGCGAACATTGCCGTTCTATGGAAGCTGCCGCTTATCTACGTCTGCGAGAACAACCAGTACACCGAATTCACCAACTACAAGAAGCTGGTGGCGGGCAAGGGGCTGGTGGCGCGCGCCGAGGCGATGGGTATGCGCGGTGTGGAGGTGGACGGCAACGACGTGATCGCCGTGTACCAGGCAGCTTGCGAGCTGGTCGAGGCCGCACGCGGCGGCGCAGGCCCGGCTACGCTGGTGTGCCAGACGATCCGGTACGGCGGTCATCACGTGGGCGAGCCAGGCACAGCCTACCGCACCAAAGAGGAAATGGAGGCGTGGCACGCACGCGACGCCATCATCACCTTTGAGAAGAGACTGGTCGATAAGAAGGTACTGACGCCGCAGCAGGTGGAAACGACGCGGGACGAAGTGGACAAGCGGGTGCACGCGGCGGTGGACAAGGCACGCGAAGATCCGTTCCCCGGGGTGGAGGAGGTGAGCGAACATGTCTACGCGTGAGCTGACGTTTGCACAGGCGATCCGCGAGGCGCTGGACGAAGAGCTGGCCCGCGACGAGCGCATTTTTGTGCTGGGCGAGGATGTGGCCGCGTGGGGCGGCGTGTTCCGTACCACGGAGCACCTGTATGAGAAATACGGCGGCGAGCGGGTCATCGATACGCCCCTGAGCGAGGAAGGCTTCGTCGGGCTGTCAGTCGGGGCGGCGCTGACCGGCATGCACCCGGTGCCGGAGATCATGTTCGGCGACTTCATCACGCTGGTGATGGACCAGATCGTGAACCAGGCCGCCAAGATGCGCTACATGACCGGCGGGCAGATCCAGGTGCCGATCACGATCCGCGCGACGATGGGCGGCGGGCGCTCTTCCGGCGCGCAGCACTCGCAGAGCTGGCATGCATGGTTCGCGCACGTGCCGGGACTGAAGGTCGTCGTGCCGTCCACCCCATACGATGCCAAGGGCCTGCTGAAGACCGCCCTGCGTGAGCCGAACCCGGTGATCTTCTTCGAAGACAAGGTGATGTATCAGAAGGTCAAGGGACCGGTGCCGGAGGAGGAGTACTTGATCCCCTTTGGCAAGGCAGACATCAAGCGCGAGGGCACGGACATAACGCTGGTGGCGCTCTCGCGTATGATCCACCCGACGCTGGCAGCCGCAGAAAAGCTTGCGGCGGAGGGCATCAGCGCAGAGGTCATCGATCCGCGCACGCTGACGCCTTTGGACGAGGAAACGCTGATCCAATCCGTGTGCAAGACCGGCGGGGCGGTAATCGTGGACGAGGGCTACAACCGCTTCGGCGTAACCGCCGAGCTGGCAGCCGTGATCGCGCGCGGAGCGTTCGATTACCTGGATGCGCCGGTCGAGCGCCTGGGCGCGCTGGACGTGCCGATCCCGTTCAGCCCTGTGCTGGAGTTCGCGACCATCCCGGATGAAGAGAAGATCATCGCCGCCGCGCACCGGGTGCTGGAAGGGAGACGCCGGGCATGACCAGCGAGATCGTTATGCCCCGCATGGGCCTGACGATGGAGACCGGCATCATCGTTAGCTGGCTCAAGAGCGAGGGCGAAAGCGTCCGGGCCGGCGAGCCGCTGCTGGAGATCGAGACCGACAAGGCCAGTGTCGAGATCGAGGCGCTGGAAGGCGGCACGCTGCAAAGGATCGTTGCGAAGGCCGGCGACGAGGTTCCGGTCGGAGGCGTCATCGGCTACCTGACAAAGCCCGGAGAAGAGGCGGAGCCGGAAGCACCGGTTGTGGCGGCGCAGAACCCCGTACCACTGCCAGCCCAGCTTTCACCGCATATGATCATCCCTGCGGTCGAACACAAGGTCAGGGCCAGCCCGGCGGCTCGGCGGCTGGCAAAGAACCTCGGCGTGGAAATCGGAGAGGTTAACGGCAGCGGGCCTGGGGGCCGGATCGTCGCATGGAACGTCTCGGAGGCTGCTGAGAAAGAGACGAAAGCGGCTGCGGCGCGGCCAGCGGCTCGCATCTCCCCCATCGCGCAGCGGGTGGCAGCGGAGAAAGGGCTGGACCTGGCTGGCGTACAGGGCAGCGGCCCGGGCGGGACGATCACGAGGCGGGACGTTGAGCTTGCGGCCGCGGCAGGCAACGAGGCTGTCGGGGCTGAGACGGACTCTCCGGCCGTTCAGCCGGTGAGCCGCATGCAGCGGGTCATGGCCGAGCGGATGGCGCACAGCTTTGGCACTGCGCCCCACTTCTATTTACACACGGAGGCGGATGCGAGGCAATTGACGGCGCTGCGCGAGCAACTGATGCCGCGCTTCGAGATCAGCGACCAGGTTCGCCTGACGTTCACGGATCTGCTGGTGTATTTCTGCAGCCGCATCCTGCCGCGGCACCCGCTGATCATGGCGCAATGGACCGAGCAAGGGCTGCGGCAGCTCACGCACGTGAACATCGGACTGGCAGTCGAGGCGGAGAATGGCCTGCTCGTCCCGGTCATCCGCGACGTGGATCGGCTCGGGCTGGTCGAGGTGGCGCGCAGGCGGACGGACCTCGCCGACCGTGCGCGCCGCGGCAAGCTGCTGCCGGACGAGTTCGAGCAGGGCGTGTTCACGATCAGCAACCTGGGCATGTATCACGTCGATTCGTTCGACGCGATCCTGAACCCGCCGCAATCGGCCATCCTGGCAGTCGGGCGCATCAAGGAGCGCGCATTGGTGGAAGGCGGGCAGGTGGTCGCCGCTGCAATGATGAACCTGAGCCTGTCGGTGGACCACCGCGTGCTCGACGGGGCGCGGGCGGCGCGGTTCCTGGGCGAGCTGGCCGAGATGATCGAGACGCCGTCGCTATCGATGAGATAAGGATCGGAGATGAAACAGAAACTTGCGTTTGTCCATACGGTCCCATCGCTGGTCGGATTGTTCAACGACCTCTCGAAAGAGCTGCTGCCGGGCGTGGAGGTGCTGC
Source organism: Anaerolineales bacterium (assembly GCA_035498395.1). GTDB lineage: Bacteria > Chloroflexota > Anaerolineae > Anaerolineales > Villigracilaceae > Fen-1038. The sequence continues at coordinate 11,114 of DATKAF010000242.1, read as the reverse complement.
ACGTGGCGGACGAGATGCTGCTGAAGGTAGTGCTGGCGCAGGGCGGGCTTTCGCCGTTCATCTTCCAGCGCGTGGCCGAACACGTGGTAGCTGCCGAACGGGCCGGGGCGACCGCGGTCCAGTGCACCTGCTCGTCCATCTCGCCGTGCGTGGATGCCAGCCGGCCGCTGGTCGGCATCCCGGTGCTGAAGATCGATGAGCCCATGGTGGACGCGGCGCTCCGTGTCGGGCCGTGCATCGGCATCGCGGCCACCGCGCCGACGACGCTCAAGCCAACAACCGACCTCGTGCACGCCCGCGCCGCCGCGCAGGGGCTGACGGTCAAGGTCGAATCGGCGCTGTGCGAGGGCGCCTACGCTGCGCTCTTCTCCGGTGACGGGCAGACGCACGACCGCATCGTATCGGAAGTCCTGCACGGGCTGATGAAGCGCAATGACGTGGTGATCCTGGCGCAAGCCTCCATGGCGCGCGTGGCGCAGGCGATCCCGGCGGAGGAGCAGAGCGTGCCGATCCTTTCGAGCCCGCGCCTGGCAATGGAATATGCCAGGACCGTGCTGCTGGCGGGCTGAGAAAATCAGCGTGCAGCGTGGTCTCGGCCCCCGGAAGAGCGCCGGCTACTCGACAAACGGAACCGCACAAGATGTTCCATCATAGGAGAACTCAATATGAAGCCATATTTCATTCGCGTGACCGAGCAATCCCCGACCATGTTCTGGATCAACAACCCGACACGCACGCAGGCCGACGTTGCCATGCAGCACGGCGCGCTTGGCTGCACGAACAACCCGTCCTATACGCAGAAGATGCTCGACCATCCCGAGGAGGGCCCGTACGCGCACGCAATTCTGGACGAGATCATCAAAGAGGTTGAGGATGACCGCAAGGCAGCCGTGCTCTTCCAACAGCGAATGGTCAAGCCCATTGCAGACAAGTTCCGGCCCATGTGGGAGAGCAGCGGCGGCAGGCATGGCTACGTGAGCATCCAGGGCGACCCGTTCGAGGACGAGGACACCGGGCTCATCATCAAGGACTCGCTGGAGAACCGCGAGATCGGCCCGAACATCTGCTGCAAGATACCGGTGACGGAATTCGGCATCGCCGCCATGCAGGAGCTGATCCCGCACAACACGCCGCTGAACTCCACCGAGATCTTTGCGGTTAACCAGATGGTGACCATCTGCGAGACCTACGAGAAGCTGGCGCACAAGTCGGGCAAGTGGCCGATGTTCTACATGTCGCACATCGCGGGCATCTACGATGACTTCTTCGGCAACTACGTGAAGCAGCATGACATCCAGATCTCGCCGGATGTGCTGTGGCAGGCGGGGCTGGCGGTGGCACGCAAGGTGTACATGTTGATGGTTGAGCGGGGTTACCACGCCACGTTCATCGCGGGCGGCGCGCGCGGCCTGCACCACTTCACAGAAATGGTCGGCGGGCGTGTGTGCTGCACCATCAACTGGGAGGGCACGGCGGACAAGCTGATCGAGCAGAACCCGCCGGTCGTGTACCGCCTGTTCAACCCGGTGCCGCAGAAGGTCATCGACGAGCTGATGGAGAAGCTGCCGGACTTCAAGCGCGGGTATCTCGACGAGGGCCTGAGCGTGGAGGAATTCGCGGAGTTCGGGCCGGTCCAACTGTTCCGTAGCAGCTTCATGAAGAGCTGGCAGCGCGTGCTGGATATCGTGAAAGAGCGGCGGACGCAATTGCAGAAGGCGTAGGGGCTATAGCTGGCCGTTAGTAGGGCAACCACAAACAGCCGGGCAGAGATTCCTCTGCCCGGTTTTTTTTGCCGCGGCGATGCGAAGGGCCTGGAATCCCATTGACATTTCGTGACTGAATCCCTATAATGTGAAAGCGCTTTCTGAAAACGCTTTCATCTAGACCGATATTCTGACAATTCACGATGTCCACAACCCACCGCTCCCCTACGATCGCCGATGTCGCCCAGCGCGCCGGGGTATCCATCGCCACCGTCAGCCGCGTGCTGAATGGGACCACACCCGTGGTGCCCGAGACGGCGGACAGGATCCGCGGCGCCATCGAGGAGCTGCACTACGTGCCCCGGACGGCCGCGCGCGTACTTGCCAGCCGGCGCACGGATACGATTGGCTTGCTGCTGCCGGAGATCGGCGAGGCGTTCTTCGCGGCGCTGCTGCGGGGAATCGAAGCCGAGGCGCGGGCCGCGGGCTTCGATCTGCTGATCCATGCCACCACGCACGTTCTGCATGCCTCCGTGCCAGCCGCCCGGCGGACGCTGGCAGAGCACAATACGGACGGGCTGGTCGTGTTCACGCAGAGCATCCGTGAAGAGGAGCTAATCCGGCTGCATCAGATCAACTTTCCGGTCGTCCTGCTGTTCGAGACGCCCCCCAGATCCGTGGACATCCCAGCGATCCTGCTGGAGAACCGGACGGGGGCGCAGCGCCTGGTCGAGCACCTGATCGACGTGCACGGTTGCCGGCGGATCGGCTTCCTGCAAGGCCCAAAGGGCAACGAGGATTCGGAAGGACGGCAGGCAGGCTACAAACGGGCGCTCAAGGCGCGCGGCATCGCGGCGGACCCGGAGCTGATCGGTTACGGAGGGTTCAACGAGGAAGAGGCCAGCGCGACCATCCAAGAGTGGCTCGCACGCAGCATTCCGTTCGATGCGGTCTTCGCGGGTGATGACGACGCGGCAACGGGGGTGCTGGCGGCGCTGCACCGGGCCGGTGTGCGCGTGCCGCAGGACGTCCGGGTGGTCGGCTTCGACGATTCGGCCGTGTCGCGATTCCTCTCCCCGCCGCTGACGACCGTACGCGCGCCCATCGAAGCGGTCGGCCGCGAAGCGATCCGCCAACTGGTGCGCGTGATACGCGGCGAGCCAGCCGAGCCCCTGAGCCTGATGCCGACCGAACTTGTGATCCGTGAGTCCTGCGGGTGCCAGCCGCAGCCGGCTGCCCCAGGCAGCAAGGCATAAGCAAGGATGCAGACAAACACCCACTCCGTTGAGTAAGCCGAATCCGTATCTGATGAAATCTGGAGGAGAATCATGCTGAAGAACAGGATATTCGCCACGCTCATCGCCGTTGCGCTCAGCGCCGTATTGCTCACCTCTTGCGGCGCGCCCGCACCGGCGCCCTCGCCCACCGCGGCGCCGGCCCAACCCGGGACAACCACCCAGGCGACCTCTGCCCCTGCCGCCGCGGCTGCCCAGTTCCTGACGCTCAACGTGGAGCAGCAGTCCACCTGGGTCCGGAACTTCAATCCATTCTCGCCCGACGCGCGGCTGCAAGCGACCCAGGGCGGCATCTATGAACCGATGATGATCTTCAACAAGTCCACCGGCGAGTTGCTCCCGTGGCTGGCTGTGGATTACAAATGGAACGCCGACAACACGGAGCTGACCTTTCACCTGCGGCCGAACGTGCTGTGGTCGGACGGGCAGCCGTTCACCGCCAAAGACGTCTTGTTCACGTTCGATCTCATCAAGAACAACCAGGCCCTGCTGAACAATATCGGCTCGATCCTGACCGACAACATCGAAACCTGGAGCGCGCCGGATGACCAGACGGTCGTCTTCCAGTTTAAGACGGTGCACACACCGGCCCTGCACCTGCTGGCGGACCAACTGATCGTGCCCGAACACATCTGGAAGGACGTCAAGGACCCGGTGACCTTCACCAACGAGAACCCGGTCGGCACGGGGCCCTTCACCGAGGTCACCAAGTTCCAGGATCAGATCTACGTCCTCGAGAAGAACCCGCATTACTGGCAGCAAGGGAAACCTTACGTGCAGGGCTTGCGCTTCCCTGCGTATCCGGGCAACGACGAAGCCAACCTGGCGCTCGCAAACGGAGAGCTAGACTGGGCCGGCAACTTCGTGCCGGACATCGAAAAGACCTTCGTCGCCAAGAACCCCGCGGATTTCCATTATTACTTCGTGGGCGGCGACGGGGTCTTGCTCTACGTCAATACGAACCTGAAGCCGTTCGATGATCCCGATGTCCGCAAGGCGATCAGCATGGGCATCGACCGCAAGATGGTGGTGGATGTGGCCGAGTACAACTACATACCGCCCTCGGACGCCACGGGACTCTCGGAGGAATACAAGCAGTGGAAGAACGCCGAGGCCGTGGCGGCGGGCACGTGGACGAACTATGATGTGAAGGCCGCCAACGACCTGCTCGACAAGGCCGGACTGAAGAAGGGCGAAGACGGTATCCGCGTCGGCCCGGACGGAAAGCCGATGAAATACGCGATCCTCTCGCCGAACGGCTGGACCGACTGGAACTCGGCCTGCCAGATCATCGCGCAGAACATGAAGGACCTTGGTATCGAGCTTACGCTGGATACCCCCGAGCAGAATACCTGGCAGGAGGAAGTGTTCCAGGGCAACTTCCAATGGACGCTGGGCTGGTCATCGGGCGGGGCAACGCCGTACGAGTACTACCGCGGCCAGATGAGCTCGATGACCGTCGTGCCCATCGGCACGGATGCAAATGAGAACTGGAACCGGTACGTCGACCCGGAGGCTGACAAACTCTTGAATGAGTTCGCACAGACCTCCGACCCCGCGAAACAAAAGGACCTGATGAACCAGCTCCAGGTGATCTTCGTGAACGACGCGCCGGCGCTGCCCCTGTTCCCGGGGCCCGATTGGTATGAGTACGTGACGACCCGCTTCACCGACTTCCCGACGCAGGACAATCCGTATGCTCCGGGGCCGCCCTACTCGACGCCGACATTCGCCGCGAACCCGCTCCTGGTCCTGACCAGCGTCAAGCCGAAATAGTGTATCCACTGGCGCCGGGACCGGGGGGACCCGGCGCCATCATCGAGAGATCAGACGGTATCAGCAGAAGATGAAATATATCCTCCGGCACCTGGCGCTTTATGCGCTCGCGCTGTGGGTCTCCCTGACCATCAACTTCCTGCTGCCGCGCCTGATGCCCGGGAGCCCGGTCAGCGCGCTGATCGGCCGGATGCGCGGGAAGTTTACGCCGCAGCAGATCGAGGCGCTGAAGAAGGCCTACGGCTTCACCGACGCGCCGCTGATCCAGCAGTACTTCGATTATCTCTCGCACGTCATCCGGGGGGACTTCGGGCTGTCGATCTCCGCTTATCCGGCACGCGTATCCAGCATCATCTCCACCGCGCTGTTGTGGACGGTGCTGCTCGGCGCGGTCACCCTGCTGCTGGCCTTCCTGCTGGGATCGTTCCTCGGGGTGCTGGTCGCGTGGCGCCGCGGGGGCATGCTTGACGGCATCCTGCCGAGCCTGTTCAACTTCATCGGCTCGTTCCCTTACTTCTTCCTCGCCATGCTGGCCCTGTTCTTCCTGGCCTTCCTGTTGAAATGGTTTCCCATGTCCCATGCATACTCGGACGACCTGTCGCCCGGATGGACATGGGACTTCGCGGGCAGCGTGGGGACGCACCTCATCCTGCCGGCGGGCACGATCATCCTGGTTTCCATCGGCGGTTGGCTGATCTCCATGCGCAGCACCATGATCGCGGTGCTGGCAGAGGACTACATCGTCATGGCCGAGGCCAAGGGCCTGCCGGAACGGATCGTGATGTTCCGGTATGCCATGCGGAATGCGATGCTGCCCAACTTTACGCAGTTCGGCATGTCGGTCGGCTTCATCCTCGGCGGGCAGATCCTGACCGAGATCGTCTTCTCCTACCCGGGACTGGGCTTCTACCTGGTCCGGGCCGTGACGGCGCACGATTACCCGCTGATGCAGGCCCTGTTCCTGATGATCACGCTGGCCATCCTGATGGCAAACTTCGCCGTCGACCTGCTGTACGTGCGGCTCGACCCGCGCGTGCGGACGGAATAACGGGGACGAGAGCATGTCCACCACCTTGCAGATCGCCCCATCCGAAAACCAGACCCTGCCGCCGGACCGCAGCCGGTCGGCCCAGTTCGGCTTCCTGCGCGACCTGCTGGGAGAACGGAAGGCGCTGTTTGGGATCGCCATCCTCAGCATCTTCATCCTGGTGGCGATCTTTGCAAACGTCCTGGCGCCCAGCGACCCGACCCGCTTTGTGGGCCGGCAGAACCAGCCGCCTTCCGGGGCGCACTGGCTCGGCACCAACGGCCAGGGGCAGGACGTGTTCTCACAGTTGATCGTGGGCACCCGGGTATCGCTTTTCGTCGGATTCACGGTCGGCTTCTTTATCACGCTGCTGGGGCTGGCGGTTGGGATGACCGCCGGGTACCTGGGCGGCTTCGCGGACGGGCTGCTCAACGTGGTGACCAATGTGTTCCTCATCATCCCGGCGCTCCCGCTGCTGATCATCCTGGCGTCCTACCTTCCGCCGGGAATCATCACGGTCACCCTCGTATTGATCGTTACAAGCTGGGCATGGACGGCCCGCGTATTCCGCTCGCAGACGCTTTCCCTGCGGGAGAAGGATTTCGTATCCGCCAGCGCGGTGAGCGGCGAAAACACATTCCACATCATCTTCCTGGAGATCCTGCCGAACATGATGTCGCTGGTCGTGGCGTCGTTCTTCGGCAACGTGATCTATGCCATCGCGGCCGACGTGGGCCTGGCCTTCCTCGGCTTCGAAAACGTGACAACGGTCAGCTGGGGTACCATGCTGTACTGGGCGCAGAACAACTCTGCATTGCTGACCGGCGCGTGGTGGACGTTCGTGCCTCCGGGCCTCTGCATCGCCCTGGTTGCGTTCGGCACAACGATGCTCATCTACGCAGTGGACCAGGTGACCAACCCCAGGTTGAAGACCGAAAAGGAAATCTCCGGTGTCCTGCGGAAGTATCACATCCACTCCAGGCGGGCGACCCCGGTCGTCCATGAGTCAAATGCCTGAGGCGCCGTTGCTCGACGTGCGCGGGCTGCGGGTGGACTACCTGACCGCCAACGGCCGCGTGCGAGCCGTGAACGGGGTCTCGCTAGCGGTGAAAGAAGGGGAGGTCGTGGGACTGGCTGGCGAATCGGGCAGTGGTAAATCGACGATTGCGCACGCCATCCTGCGCATCCTGCGCCCACCGGCGCTAATCACGGGCGGCGAAGTGCTGTTCGCCGGGCAGGACACGCTGAAGATGGATGATGCGCAACTCGAAGCGTTCCGGTGGAGCAGGGTCTCCATTGTCTTCCAGAGCGCCATGAACTCGCTCAACCCTGTGCTGAGCGTGCGGGAGCAGCTCGTGGACGTCATGCAGAACCATGGGCTGACCAAAGAGCAGGCCAACCGCCGGGCCGGGGAACTCTTCCAGCTGATCGGCATCGAGCCGCGCCGGCTCGACTCATACCCGCACGAGCTCTCGGGCGGGATGCGCCAGCGGACGGTCATTGCCATGGCGCTGGCTCTGAACCCCGACCTGCTCATCCTGGACGAGCCTACGACCGCGCTGGACGTCGTGGTACAGAAGGACATCCTGCTCCAGATGGCACGCCTGCGGGAGGCGCTGGGGCTGGCGGTGCTGTTCATCACCCACGACCTTTCGCTGCTCGTGGAGTTCTCGGGCCGCATATTGATCATGTATGCGGGAGAGCTGGTGGAGGGCGCACCGGCGCGCACGCTGTTCGACCAGCCATTGCACCCGTATACCGTCGGATTGATGAACTCGTTCCCCTCGATCAGCGGCGAGAAGCGCAGGCTGACCGGCATCCCCGGTTCGCCCCCCGACCTGATCTCTCCACCCACCGGCTGCCGGTTTCACCCGCGCTGCCCCAAAGCAATGGCGGTCTGCTCGCAGGCTGCCCCGGAGATGAAAATCGTGTCTCCGGAGCATTCCGTCGCCTGTCATCTATACTGAGAGAAGGATATGGAAGTCCCTGACATTTCCACCGAACCTCTGCTCGACGTACGCGGGTTGAGCAAGCGCTTCCCGATCGGCTCGATCTTCGAGACGCGCAAAGTGCACGCCGTCGAGGACGTTTCGTTCTCTGTGCGGCCAGGGCAGGTGGTGGCGCTGGTGGGCGAGTCGGGCAGCGGCAAGACGACCACGATCCGCATGGTGGCGCGGCTGATCGAGGCGACCGGCGGGGAGATCCGCTTCAAAGGCACGGATATCCTGAAGACGGAGCCCAGGCGGGCCTCGCTGGAGTACCGGCGGAAGGTGCAGATGATCTTCCAGGACCCATTTGGCTCGCTGAACCCGGTCCACACCATCGAGCATCACGTCGCGCGTCCACTGGTGATACACAACAAGGCTGCGAGCCGTGCGGACCTGCAAGCGCGCGTCCATGAACTGCTGGAGACCGTCGAGCTCAAGCCTGCTGCGGAAATCGCGCGGCGGTATCCTCACCAGCTCTCGGGCGGGCAGCGACAGCGGGTTGCCATTGCACGGGCGCTGGCCGTGGACCCCGAGCTGATCCTGGCGGACGAGCCCATCTCCATGCTGGATGTGTCGATCCGCATGGGGGTGCTGAACCTGATCCAGAGCCTGAAGGAAGGACGGCAGATCGCTTTTGTGTATATCACGCATGACCTTGCATCGGCCCGATATGTGGGAGACCTGGTCATGGTGATGTACGCGGGGCACGTCGTCGAAGGAGGGCCGGGCGAAGAGATCATCGGCGCGGCTGTCCACCCGTACACGCAGTTGCTGCTCTCTGCGGTGCCGGACCCGCACGCCGGATTGCGCACGCGCGCCGGGGTGGAGGCGAGAGGCGAGGTTCCGTCCCTGATCGACCCGCCTCCGGGCTGCCCCTTTGCCGCCCGATGCCCCAAGGTGATGCCGGAGTGCCGCGTGGCCATGCCCGGCGTGACGCATCTCCGCGGCGAGCACTGGGTACGATGCTATCTCTATGGAGCCGGTGAAAATCCCAGTCCAGCAGGCGCGACTGCAGCATGAATCCCGACAACACCACCCACGCAAGACTCAAGGGCGACGCCATCAACTTGCGCGCCTTGTACTTCGGCTACTTCATGGCGCTCGGAGCCTTGTCGCCCTATATTTCCCTTTACTACCAGCGCGGCGGCTTGAGCGGAATGGAGATCGGTTTCCTGGCGGCCCTCATCCTCGTGGCGAGCTCGCTGGCTGCCATCCCGTGGGGCATCGTCGCAGACCGGTTCGGACTGCACCGGCGCATCCTGATCCTTGGTTTCTTGTTCGCCGCGGCCTTCATCTTCTTGCTCTCGCATACGAGCGATTTCCGGCTGATGGTCCCGCTCGTGCTCGGCTATGCGGTCTTCGTTGCGCCCATCGTTCCCCTGCTCGATAGCACCGCGGTCGGCGTGGCGCACGGGCAGGGCGTCAGCTTCGGCGAGATCCGGGTGGGAGGCAGCGTCGGGTGGATCATATCCGTCTGGTTGGTCGGTATCCTGATACAGCGTATGAACATCCAATGGCTGTTCCTTGCCTACGTTGCCTGCATGCTCCTGACCCTGATGTACGCGCTGTTGCGGCCCACCCAGATGGGCTCGGTGCAAATGCCGCAATGGGACTGGGACAAGCTGCGCAGCCTGCTCACCGAGCGCTCCGTGGCGCTGTTCCTGGCGAGCACGTTCCTGGTGATGGTTGCGAACGGGGCCGTGCAGAATTTCTTCAGCCTGTACATGGACGGCATTGGAGCAACCGAAAGCCTGATCGGCGTGGCGTGGGCCGTCGCGGCGATCAGCGAGATACCGATGATGATGTATTCCGGGCGCCTGATCGGGCGCATCGGCAGCACGGGACTCTTGAAATTGTCATTCTCCGTTTATGCCGTGCGATGGCTTCTCTTCTCGTTCATCCACGACCCGATGTGGGCACTGGCGCTGCAAATGTTGCATGGGCTCTCGTTTGCTGCATTCCTGACCGCGGGCGTTACGTATTTAAATGAACGCACACCGGCAGGGCTGGGGACCACCGCCCAATCCATCTTCTCCGTCGTGTCCTATGGCCTGGCAGCGTTCGTGGGCGCGCTGGCAGGCGGATACCTGTACGATCACGGCAGCATGACAGTGTTCTTCCGGGTCTTCGGGGCGGTCACAATCGCCGGGCTGCTGCTCTTCTGGGTGAGCTCGGCGCGGCCATGGAGGGCGGCCTATGAAACGAACGCGTGAAATGGAAACAGGAGAGCCGGGATGAAGATCGCGGTCATCGGAGGCGGCTCAACCTATACTCCCGAACTGGTCAACGGGTTCCTTGCGCGGTCCGGCCGGCTGGCTCTCGACGAGCTGTGGCTCATGGATATCGATGCCCGGCGGCTGGAGGTTGTCGGCAGGTTCGCGCAGCGCATGGTCAAGGCAGCCGGCGACCCGTTCCGCGTCGTGCTGACGGGCTCGCAGAAGGATGCCATCGAGGGCGCGGCCTACGTCATCACGCAGTTCCGCGTCGGGATGATGCCTGCGCGCCGCGGCGACGAATACCTCGGGAAGAGGCACGGGCTGATCGGGCAGGAGACGACTGGCGTCGGCGGTATGGCGAAGGGGCTGAGGACCATCCCGGTGGCGCTCCGGATCGCCGCCGATATCCGCGAGACCGCCCCCGGGGCGCTGCTGCTGAATTTCACCAATCCCGCCGGGCTGATCACGGAAGCCCTCACCCGTTACGCGCCCGACGTTTCGACGGTAGGCGTCTGCAATGTGGGCATAACCACCAAGAAGCACATGCTCGAGCGGCTGCAAGCGATGACCGGCCAGGAGATCAACCCGCAGCGCGCCCAGCTCAACACGCTTGGCCTCAACCACCTGACGTGGCACCGGGGCTTCACGCTCGACGGCGAGGAGCTGTGGCCGCAGCTCTTTCGCGGGTACGTGGAAGAGGCGCGCAGCGAAGAACACCCCGAATGGGATGTGCACACGCTCGAGTCGCTCGGCATGCTGCCCAATTATTACCTGCAATACTTCTACTACACCGGCCATAAGCTCCAGGAGCAGGAAAAGTGGCCGCCCTCGCGTGCCGAAGAGGTGATGGAGATCGAGAAGGAGCTACTGCGGGAATACGCGGACCCTCGGCTCACGAAGCCGCCCGAGGACCTGATGAAGCGGGGCGGCGCGTACTACTCCACGCTGGCAACCGAGTTGATCGAGTCTCACTGCAACGACCTGGGGCAGGTGCACGTCGTGAACGTCCGGCACGACGGGCAGGTGAGGGGCTGGCCGGATGACTGGGTGGTCGAGATGCCCGCCCGCGTGGACCGGAAAGGAGTCCACCCATTGTCCGCCGAGCCGCT
>DATKAF010000241.1:0-7258 GCA_035498395.1 Anaerolineales bacterium | reverse complement strand
GGTTCATAGCGAACGTGGGTGATTAGTGTCGCTGGGTTCAAAGTGGTCAAGGGCGATTAGCACATTTCCAACCTGTATCCACACCATCGCCATGGACGACGGCTCGGGCATGAAATCCGTACTGACCGACGACTTGGGCTCTGTAGTGGCAATGACCAATGAAGGCGGCAGCCTGATAAGCCAGCAACGGTATCTACCGTTTGGACAGGTGAGGACTGATGATCTGGTGGCTTGCACCTCACCCGCTCATATATACCCTGAACGAGAATAGATCTTCCGTGGCCCCCGTATCAGACCGAACACACGGGCAATCTGTATCTACTAGAGCCTATAACAAGATCACAAATCTCCCAGATTATGGGATACGGAAACCATACCTTTGAGGCTAGCTTCTTATGGATTCTTAGTGAACTGCCCTTTTTGAGGCTAAGCATTGGTCGCAAAGTGTATATTGTGCGACCCGTCCGACCGATTCTTGCCTTCCCCCGCTCATCTTGCGACCGCCATGGCTTTGGTCTTATAACATCATGAATCCTTTGCTCGGCGAGAGTCTTCGCGTCGTCGGAGCGGAGCGAAGATGCCCGAAGCGCAGTAAAGGGGCAGCACCCCGCCGAAACGTGACCGCCGGTCCCAACCACCATTCAAGCACCTGCTCCCCTCTCCCGAAGGGAGATCGCGAAGCATCCCGGAGCAGAGCGGAGGCAGGGCCGGGGGTGATGGGCCACAACCTCATTTTTGCCCCGCCTCAGTTATTTTTGGACCCGCTAATCCGTTTTATCACAGGAAGAGACTATAATACGCCAAATGGCTTCGATCACGGTATCCGCGCAGCGGCCGCCACCCAATCCTCTGCGCCCCCTCAACATCTTACACGACCTCCCGCAGGTGGCCGACCTGATCGAATTGTGCTTTTCCTCGACTATCGACGACGAAGGCCAGTCTTATCTTGATCAAATGCGGCGCGCCAGCCGTGACAATGAGTTCCTGCGCTGGGCGGGCCGCGTCGTCGACACGACCTCCATGCCCCTCTCCGGCTTCGTCTGGGATGTCGATGGCCGCATCATCGGCAATGCCAGCCTGGTCTACCAGAACTTTGGCTCCCGCAAGATCGCCATGATCGCCAATGTTGCCACCCATCCGGACTATCGGCGTCGCGGCATTGGCCGCGCGCTAACCGAAAGCGCCATGAACCACGCACGCCGCAAGGGCGCCCGGGAGCTGTGGCTCCACGTTCGCGACGACAACCCTACTGCGATCCGCATCTACGAGGAGCTTGGCTTCCGCGAGCGCGGCCGCAGGACCACCTACTATTCCAGGCCCGGCGCGCCGGCGGCATCGCTGCTCGGGCATGCCTCTGCCGCTCAATCCAGCCGGCAGCGCCTGGCGGTCGTGCAGCCAAGGAATCGCGATTGGCCCGCGCAGCGCGCCTGGCTCTATCGGACCCATCCCACCGAGCTTTCCTGGTATTCACACTGGGATTGGGAGAAGTTGAGCCCCGACTTATGGAATTGGATCTACCGGACATTCGTTGAGTTCAACACGCGCCAGTGGGCGGCCCTGCGGGGAGGCAAGCTGGCCGCAACGGTGAGCTGGATTCCCACCATGCACGCCGCCAACATGCTCTGGATCGGCACAGAGCCCAATGGCGACGCCGAGGCATTGCAGGCGGCCCTCGAAGCCGCGCGCTTCGAGCTCTCGCACTACCGCCGTTTGACGGTCGAACACCCCGCCGGAGAGATGACACAGGCCATCGAGTCGGCCGGTTTTGAGGCATATCGCACCCTGCTCTGGATGCGCGCAGGTGCAACTTCCTAGCCACTACGGCGTATTCCCCCTTGAAAGGACAATTCAATGACGAAATTCATCCTGCGCTGGGCGATCAACGCCGTCGGTGTCTTCCTTGCGATTCGGCTGGTGCCGGGCATCCATTACGCGCCGGGCCTCACGCAGCAGAGCGGCTGGCTGGGGATCCTTGGTATTGCCCTCATCCTGGGGCTGGTGAATGCCTTCCTGCGGCCTTTGCTCAAGTTCCTCACCTGCCCGCTCATCATCCTGACCCTCGGCCTCTTCACCCTGGTGATCAATACCTTCCTGTTCTGGCTGGCCGCCCAGATCGGCCAGTACTTCGGCATCCATCTGACGATTGACAGCCTGCTGTCCGCATTCCTCGGGGGCCTGGTCGTCAGCGTGGTGAGCGTGGTCCTAAGCATGCTCCTGAAGGACGAGCTCAAACCCAAGCCTCACCGGTCGTAGTCGCGCAAGCGCTGACGCCATCTCATCCTCTCTCCGATAACTCAACAAAGAAGCCGGCCCTTGCCTCAAGGCAAGGGCCGGCTGGATTCCACATCGAAGCATGGGTCCGAAAAAAGACCTCTAGCCGCTCATGTCTCCCACCTCGGTATCCGCCAGACCAGGCAATCCTCCTGCGCCTTTCGCCATCCTCACCGCACGCACGATCGCAGAGGCCAATGCCTCCGCCGCCAATGTGCCAACCAGTGTAACGTTCGAGCGCGCCCCTCCGGTCGACAATGCGAAGATCGTGTCGCCGTCCAGCATGGTATGAGCGGGCTGCACCGCACGGGCCACGCCATCCTGCGCCATTTGCGCCACCTTGCTTGCCTCCGCCTTCGTCAGCTTCGCGTTGGTGGCAACCACTCCGATCACGGTGTTGCCGCGGCTCGCCATCCCGACCAGGCTCCGGCCGAGCAGTTTCTTCATCATTGCCACGCTGTCCGCGAACTGCCCGTTTCCGCCCACGCGGACGCCGCCGATCTTGCCGGATCGCAACCCCGCCACAACTTGGCCGGTATGCGGATCGATCACATCGCCGAATGCATTCACCGCCACCAGCGCGCCGACCACCGTTCCTCCCGCCCGCACGCTGGTCGTCCCCAACCCCGATTTCATCGCCAGCGCCGCTCCGAACAGCTTGCCCACCGATGCACCTGTTCCTGCGCCGGCATTGCCCTCAGCCGGCGGCGTGCGTGACGCGGCCAGGCAGGCCTGATATCCCATCGCAGCATCCGGCCGGACCTTCGGGTCGCCGATATTCAGATCGAAAAGGATCGCTGCCGGAACGATCGGCACCCTTGCCGCCCCCGCGTTAAAACCGATTCTCTTCTCTTCGAGATAACGCATCACCCCGCTCGCGGCGTCCATCCCGAATGCCGACCCGCCCGCCAACAGGATGCCGTGCACTTTCTCGACCAGGTTTACCGGGTCCAGCAGGTCAGTCTCGCGCGTGCCCGGAGCGCCGCCCCGCACGTCCACTCCGCCCACCGCCCCTCGGCGGGCCAGGATCACGGTGCAACCGGTGAGTGAAGCCTCGTTTTGAGCGCTTCCCACCTCAATACCGGGCACATCGGTGATCGAGCCGGCAGAGTTGGCGCGCCCTCGACCGCTTGTCATGTACGCGTGAGGAAGGAGGCGTTCTAGCTCAAGATACGCGCCAGCTCCAGGAATTCATCCCATTCCTCCTGGAAGAAATGCACCGTGACGTTATTCAGCTCGACGTGATAGGTCGTCTCCCCATCCGGTTCTTCGGCTTTCCAAACCAGGTAGTTATCCGTCTCAGCAAGAGACTCGGTATGCGGTTCATTATTGTTGTTCGACATCAGCTTCTCCTTCTGCAATGGGTCTGGCATGGTCAGCGGGCGCGGCCTCAGGCCGACCTCGTCAGGCGGCCAATCTGGTCGCGCACGAACCGGCGGATCTTCGCCATGGTGTAGGCGCCGGGAGCCGGTGGAGGCACAACATCGCCTGCCGGCCACGGGTCAAGGTCGAGCATTTTCCGCATCATGTAGCGCCATACCAGCAGAACGGTCGCCAGCATCGGGGCCGCCAGCACGATTCCCAGCAGCCCGAGCAGGTTGGCACAGATGAATGCCGCCACCAGCACCGCGGCGGGATGGACGCGCAGCACCTGCCCGATGATACGCGGCGACACGATGTTGTCGAAGGTCTGATCGATCACGACTGCCAGCCCGACCGACAGGACCGCAAAGCCGAAATGGCTGAGTCCGAATGCCGTGTTGGGCTGGAAGTACGCCACCAGGGCCAGCGTCGTCCATGTGATGAAGGGGCCCACGTACGGGACGAATTTTGAGAACCCGGCCAGGATCGCGATGCCGATGGCATAGTGGACGCCTAGGACGCTGAAGACGATCGTGTACACGATCACCGTCAGGATGAAGATGATGATCTGTCCCCTCAGGAACGCATTCCAGATGCGGCTGAGCTGCGTGCCCATCCGGCGGATATCGTCCGAATATCCTGGTACGTCGAAGCTGAGGAATCCGCCCCGCAGCCCTCCGCTCTCGGAGAGCACGAAATACGAGATTACCAGCACGAACAGCCCCCATGCAATGAACTGCGCCGCGCCGCCCGCTACGGCGCTCAGCAATGTGCCGGTGCGCCCCAGAACAGACTGGGCCGTACCCAGCAGTTGCCCGCTCAAGGCGGTCGGGTCGATCTGGCGGACGTCGAACTGGAACGGGCCAAGTTGATACACCCGCCCAGACAGGTCACGCACGAGGCCCGGCAGCGAGGCCAGGTTCACCTGTACGACAGTCACCAGGCTCGCGACCTGCGGCACCAGTCCCAGACCGCCCAGTGTGAGCGAGCCGAGCAGGATGATCAGCAGCAACAGGTAGATCAACCCCACGGCCACTCCCCACGACAAGTGCAGCCGCATCTGCAGGAACCCTGCCACGGGGCTGAGCAGGTAGGCCAGAACGAAGGCTAGGAGCAGCGGGACGATGATGCCGCGGAAGTGAATCAGCAGGTAAGCGATGATCGCCACGAGCGTCAGCGAAACGACCAGTTTCGTGGTTGAGCTCCAGGGCGGTGATGAACGGGGATGCTCGTCGAGCATTGATGTCCTCGGCTTCGCTACCGATTGTAGCCAAAGCCCGGCAAATTTACAACCGCAGACCGGCCCCGGACGATGGACCATCAGGACGTCATCCGGGCTCCGCTGATTAACAAAACGGAATGCGGACGCAAATCATCCGCATTCCGGGCAGTCAGACGGCAGTCAGCTTGCTTTCCCTACCTGCAATAACCGACGACCCTGAAGAATGGCCCGAACAGCGGGCACCACAAAAAGTTGTTGTCGATATAGAAGCCCAGCGCAATGCAGACACACAGCAGCAGCAGAACTCCGGCGCCGATGAAGATCGGCAGGTTGTTCATCCGGGTTCCGGCTGGCGCGGCCGCAGTGGGAGGCGGTGCGTAATACTGCTGCGGTGAAGGGGGCGGCATGGATGCCGGGGCCGCCGCCACTGCGGGAGCAGGCCGCGGCGCGCCCTTGCGTGCCGACATCACGGTCTCGCCCGCATCCGCGGCGAGGGCTTCGTACATCAGGACGATTTGTTCCCCCAAGGAGATCACATCGCCCGACTTGAGCACCACCGCGCTCACCAGGCGCTGGCCGTTCACAAATGTCCCGTTGGTCGAGCCGAGGTCCTCGATGACGTACTTGCCGCCCTGGAAATTCAGCCGTGCATGCTTTCGCGAGATTTCCGCATCGTTGATGGCAATGGCGCTTGAAGAATCGCGGCCGATGACGAGCTGGTCACCCTCCAGAGAAAACGTCGCGCCCGGCGTCGGACCCGAGCGCATGACAAGCTGATATAGAGGTGCCATGCGATCTCCTCCATGAAGACGTGAATGACTGCATTGAATATACAGGCTTCACGGGAAAAAGTCAATCAATGAGCTTCTTGGACCCCTCCGCCGTCTTGGTTACCGCGCCTGGCGCCTCGGCGCACCGGCTGCTGCCTGCAACTGCCAGCCGAACATATCCGCAAATGCCATCGCCAACTGCTCCTTGACGGCCTGCATGGGCGGAGGCTCCGCCAGCAGGTCTGCCATGCTGACGAGCGCCGCGTCTGCCAGGCCGCACGCAATAATGCCGTCCCAGTAGGTCATGTCGGGGTTCACGTTCAGCGCAAAGCCGTGCCGCGAGATTCCCTGCGCATCGACCTTCACCCCGATCGAGGCGATCTTTGCCGGTTTCTTGCGGTCCTCGGGCTTGCACCGGGCGCAGCGGGATGCCACGTCGGCCTGGATCCAAACGCCCGTGCGACCGCCGATCTGTCCGCCGGCAAGACCAAAATGAGCCAGCGTCTCGATTAGCACCATTTCCAGCTTGCGCACATAGCCCACGTAGTCCGCCTGTGGCAGGCGGGTCGCATTTCCGTCGTCGCTCAGGGTGGGTCTTCCCAGCGGCAGCAGCGGATAGCCCACGAGCTGCCCCGGGCCATGATAGGTCACGTCTCCGCCTCGATCCACCCACTGGACCGTAATTCCCCGTTCCTGCAACTGCCGCGCGTTAAGCAGTAGGTTCTCGGCATGGCCGCCTCTGCCGAAGGTGTATACATGCGGGTGCTCGAGCAGCATCAGCGTGGGCATGCGATTGCCCGCGGCGATCTCCGCCGCATACTGTTCCTGCAGCTTCCACGCCTCCTCATATTCGATCGTGCCGAGGTCCAGGATTGCACCGTTCATCTTACGGCCGCCCGTCCGGGTTATTCATCACCCAAGCCATTTCAACGCGCGCTGGCCTTATCCAGCCCGTCCAGCGCGGCAACCTTGTAGAGGTCAGAGAGCGTCGGGTAGTTGTACACGGCGTGCACAAACTCATCGATCGTGCCGTTCAGCATCATCAGCTCTGCGCCGATATGGATCAGTTCCGCCGCCTGCTCGCCGATGATGTGCACACCCAGCAGCTTGCGGTCGGACGGTGAAATGATGAGTTTCACCATGCCGCACATATCTCCGATGATCTGGCCGCGCGCATTGTCCTCATAATATCCCCTGCCCGTCACGTAAGGGGTATTCTGCGTCTTGCACTCGTCCTCGGTCTTGCCGACCATCGACACTTCCGGGATCGCGTACACCGCGAAGGGCAGCACGGGCGACAGGCGCTCCTCATGGTCCTTGCCGAACGCGTGGATCATTGCCACGCGCGCCTGTTCGCTCGAAGTGGCCGCCAATGCCGGGAAGCCGATCACGTCGCCCGCTGCATAGATGTGCGGAAGGCTTGTGCGGTACTTCTCGTCGACCAGCACCAGGCCGCGTTCCCCGAGCTTTACGCCGATCGCTTCGAGCCCGAGGCCTTCCACGTTGCTTTGCCGTCCCGCCGCTATCAGCGCAATGTCGTAGTCCTGCCGCCCGGCCTTTTCCAGCGTCATGGTCACGTGGTCCTCGCTGGCCTCGACACGTTTCATGTCCTCATTCAGCAGGAATGTAACGC